>JAYEOC010000091.1:0-2487 GCA_034722635.1 Methanobacteriota archaeon | reverse complement strand
CTTCCTTTGGCTTAATGCCATAGCGCCATATCTCAAAAGAACCGTATAAGAACACAAAAGATGCGAAAATGATGATTAATAATTTTGCGGGCGCAAAAGGGACCAATAAAGACCCTAAAATTGCTGCAGGGATAGTAATTTTGAGATATTGCTTTACAATATACACATTAATTGTTTTTTGTTTGAAATTCTTGATAATCCCCGAACCAAAGCCAAAAATCATAGTTAAAAGAGCTAGCCAAAATCCTGTTTTCGGCTCAATTTTTAGCCAGATCAAATAAACGGGAATCCAGAAATTCGTACCCGATATGCCTGCAGATATTGCTAAGATTGCAATAATAATTCCGACAGGAAATAAATACCAATAAGTAAAATATTCTATCATAAATCTAAAAGTGTATTTGCCTTTAATCAATATATCTTTGTCTTAGAGTTCATACCGAACTTTTGTTACTACCTACCCCCAAGAACTGCGAGAAAGACCGCAACGATGCGAAACCTTTAAAATGTCATAGCTTATTGTAGTCTTTTATAGCTGTGACCAGACACATGCGATACATTCTCCCTTCGGACGTGCACGGAAGCGATTCGGAAGGTGGGTGTTCTGTACTGTCTGTCGCGGTAAACTGCGGAGCAGTAATAGTATGAAAAGCGAAAATGAAAAGAATAGAAACTTTGCTCTTGTTGATGGTAGTGGTAATCGGAGCAGTTTTAGCAAGTGGATGTGTGGACACGGAGGAGGAGACTAAAAGCATGGCCAGTACAACAGAAGTAGTAAAAGCAGGTGACTATGTCCAGGTGGACTATGTCGGGAAACTAAAAGACGGTACGGTTTTTGACACGTCAATAGAAGAAATAGCAAAGGACTCCGGGAAATACAACCCGAACCGACCTTACCAGCCGCTTGGGTTTACGGTTGGTGCGGGACAGATGATCCCGGGATTTGATAAGGGCGTGGTAGGCATGGCGGTGGCGGAAAAGAAGACGTTGACCATACCGCCAGAAGACGCTTACGGCAACTTCCGTGAGGATATGCTAATCACACAACCGATAGAAGATGTGACAAAAGCGGGTATCACCCCTGAGGTTGGTTTGAATGTCAGAACCAATCAAGGGCAGAGTGGCATTATAACAAAGGTCACGGATACCGAAGTTGTGGTTGATTTCAATCACGAACTAGCAGGAAAAACGCTGATCTTTGACGTCACTCTTGTTTCTATCGGTAAAGAAGGTTAATACCAAACTAAATTGTCTTGTTTGCACTCAGGGCTCTGTGTACTTTCCGTATCCTGTGATACCACGGGTAAAGAGTCCTGAGACATTTTCTTTTAATCCTTCTACTTATTTACTCTATCAACAGCAGCCCGAAAAAGGTTATCCTGGCGTGAGATGACTGGCATACCTCTAGTTCATAACCCGCCGACCGCACGGTCTTGAATACATCTATTCCGCACGCTTCCATAGACGGTCTCGCCTTATCCTGATGTTCGCAAAATCTCTTAGCCGCGTGGTCTAAACAAAACCCCTCCCTTTCCGGCAGACAATCTCGACAGTAAGTGCATGGCAGTGCCGCCATTGCAAACGCTTTGTAGTATCCCAATAGAAATGTGTGCCGCTCTAATTCAAACATCGTATTGTGCATCTTAAATATCGCATCCCAGAGGAAATGATGGATATGCGCGGGAGGCACTTCTTCATTCGGCTGTACATCTTCAAATCGTGTGATAATCGCGTTTTCGTAGCTGTTTAGTAGCTTTCTCGTCTCTTCCGGTCTCGGCGTGTACGGTGGGCACGTCATATGCTTACCGTATGCTCGGCAGCCGTATTCACATTTCCAACGCACCCATTCAGCCACTTCTATCGTATCTACTGCGATTTGTTTGAAATCGCTATGTATCTTTCGTAATTCCTGCAATAGCGTGTTCAAATCGCTTTTCATCTACTTATCATCTTTCCATACACTTCAATCGCCCGTCTCAAGTCTTCCTCTTTCAATAGCCCATTCGGGGTCGGTACTTCAAATATACGCTTCGGGATACGCAGTTTCGTGAGGTCATAACCTTCCCTGAACTTGAAGTCCATCTTAGCACGATGAATCTCCCGGCCAATGTCGTTTAACTTCTCCTCTGTCCAGCCCTCTAACCCTATTGCACCCAACGCCTTTAATACGGTCTCCGGTGAGAACACTTTCCGCGCAAAGAAGCAGACCACGAGGCTTGACGGTATCTGCCGCCACTCTTCCTCTTTCAATAACGCACTCGCCACCTCTTCTATGTTTAAATCTGTACCTATCAACTTCTGGTCGAGATCGTATCCCGCGGAATCGAGATGGCTGTGCCTTGCACCTGTGAGATTATTCAGGTAACATGCGAGCCCGGTATGGTATTCCGGCATTTCGTTACCACCAAATGCAAGTGCATAATCCTGCCCGCCGTAAACGCTTGACGCATACTCAACGCCCTTAGCCAGACTCTGGTAAAACTCGTT
>JAYEOC010000090.1:0-10157 GCA_034722635.1 Methanobacteriota archaeon | reverse complement strand
CTCAGGGAGTGCGTTCAATGCGGTAAGTGTACAGGGGGCTGTCCATCGGGTAGGAATACGGCGTTAAGGACGAGGAAGTTAATGCAAATGGCTCTGTTGGATATGCGCGAGGAGATTTTCAACTCCCCGGAACTGTGGTTCTGCTCAACTTGTTATACCTGTTATGAGCGATGCCCGAAGGGTGTAAAAGTGACAGATGTAATAAGAACGATAAGGAACTTAGCGGCGAAGGAGGGGCACATGTCTGTTCCACACAGGATGATAGGCGTGTACGTGATGAAAACAGGGCATGCTGTGCCGCTAGGTCCGGACCAGATGAAGTTACGAGAAGCGGTAGGTCTCGACTCGCAGCCGCCGACCGCGCAGAAACACAAAGATCAACTGGAGCAGGTGCAGGCAATATTCAAAGCGACACAGTACGACGCGATGATTGATTTCGATTGGGGCACGATGACTTTAAAAGGGATGGATAAAGGAGGCAAGAAATGAGCGAAGAATCGAAGACATATGCTTATTTCCTCGGGTGTATCACACCGAACAGGTATCCGGGGATAGAATCGGCGACGAAGAAGATACTAAAAGAGTTTGGGATAGAGACAGAGGAGATGATTGGTGCTTCATGTTGTCCAGCGCCGGGAGTTTTTGGGTCGTTTGACATGCACACGTGGCTTCCTGTTGCCGCGCGGAATCTCGCTATTGCAGAAGAGATGGACCTGGATATAGTAGTGACATGTAATGGTTGTTACGGGTCACTTCAGGAAGCGGACCATTTACTGCGAGCGAATCCAAAGTTAAAAGAGGAGACCAATAAGATATTAGGCGAATTCGGTAGAGAGTTTAAAGGGACAACGAAGGTGAACCATTCAATCGTGGTACTTCATGACGTTATTGGTCTGGATAGGCTAAAGGAGAAGATAACGAAACCGATGAACGACGTGAATGTAGCGGTACATTACGGCTGTCACTTTCTTAAGCCGAGTGAGGTAAGGGGGCACGGATCTTCGGACGATCCGCATATTTTAGAGGACCTTATGCAGGCAACAGGTGCGAAGACGCCGGAATATAAGGACAAATTGATGTGCTGTGGTGCGGGCGGTGGAAACCGAACTGCAGACGCCGTTCAATCTCTGGAATGGATGCGTCAGAAGCTGGTGAGTGCGATAGAAGCGGGCTGTGATTGCATGGTTCATCCCTGTGCGTTCTGTCACTTACAGCTTGATCGAGGGCAAGAGGAGATGGAGAAGGCTTACGGCATATTCTTGAATTTCCCTATTCTCTTCACCACGCAATTCATCGGGCTCGCAATGGGCATGAGTGAAAAAGAATGTGGATTAGACGCACAAGTAACTAAAATGCCAGATAAGTTACTAAAATAGAAAAGAAAAAAATAGAAAAGAAAAAGAAAATATTTCTTTTTTATTTATTTTTATTTTTTATCTCTACTACCACATCTTTGTAGGCTGTGGCAAAATCGCTTTGAACTGACTCTTTTTCTGTCTCAGGGCACGCAGATCCTTTTCCTTTTCTGTTATTTTATTTATTATCCCGTTCTTCTGCTCCTCTTCCGATGCCGCTTTTAGTTCGCCCACTAAATCGCCTATTTCCTTGGTCACAGCCACTATCTCCTCATCCTTTTCCTTTATTAATTCATCAGGTACTACACCCATTTTGTCACCTCTATTTTATTTAATACAGGATTGGACCTGTATTTATATTTTTCTGTTTTTGCCTTCCTTCCTTCCTTTCGATCTATCCTTTCAACACTATCTCTATATGAACATCTTTTGGTATTGGTATGCGCATAAGCTGTCGCAAAGCTCTTTCATCAGCTTCCAAATCTATCAGCCTTTTATGTATGCGCATCTCCCAATGGTCCCACGTTGGCGAACCTTCACCATCCGGACTTTTCCTGCATGGTACCTCCAGCTTCCTTGTAGGAAGAGGAATTGGCCCTGCTATTCTAACTCCCGTTGTCTCTGCTATCTTCTTTACCTGTTGACAGATACCATCCAACTGTTTATGATCCACACTCGATAGTTTTATTCGTGCCTTTTGATTAATCATTCCCTCTTCCTTTGCTCTTCTCTTTAGTTCTTACTCTCTTACTAACTATGCCTTCTGTGCTATGTCCATTACCATACCCGCGGCAACTGTCTGCCCCATATCTCGTATTGCAAACCGTCCCAACTGTGGTATCTCCTTTACACGCTCGATAACCAGAGGCCTTGTCGGCTTCACCTTTATTATAGCCGCATCGCCGGCTTTTATGAAGTCCGGGTTCTCTTCCACCGTTGCCCCTGTCTTCGGGTCTAACTTCTTCGTAATCTCTATTAGCGTGCATGCAACTTGAGCGGTGTGGCAGTGGAAAACTGGTGTATATCCTACGGTAATTGCACTGGGATGCTGAAGTACCACTATCTGTGCCGTAAACTCATCGGCAATCGTTGGTGGTTTGCCCACAGGTCCGCATACATCCCCTCGCCTTATATCCGTCCTGCCTACCCCACGAACATTCCAGCCGATATTGTCTCCGGGTACTGCTTCATCAATCTCTTCGTGGTGCATCTCTATTGTTTTCACCTCACCCGAATTTGCTGCTGGATTGAAGATGACTTTATCCCCTTTCTTCATCCGTCCAGTCTCTACTCGGCCTACGGGTACTGTGCCCGCACCTGTGATTGTGTACACATCCTGCACTGGTATCCTGAGTGGTAGCTCAACCGGCTTCTCCGGCACTTCCATCAGGTCTAACGCAGCTAAAAACGTAGGGCCCTTGAACCACGGCATTTTCTCGCTGGGTTTTGTTATATTCTCGCCTTCATATGCGGAAACAGGCACGAAGGTCAGATGTTCTTCCTTGTAGCCTACGGTACCCAAAAGTGCTAGAAGGCTCTTCTTCAACTCATTAAAACTCTTCTCATCGTAACTCACACGGTCCATCTTGTTTGCAGCTATGATCAATTGTGTCACACCCAAAGTTCGGGATAAGAACACGTGCTCCTTCGTCTGCTCTTTTATTCCATCCTTCGCATCTACTACAAGCACCGCAGCATCGGCCTGTGATGTTCCGGTGATCATGTTCTTAACGAAATCGCGATGGCCTGGACAATCCACAATTGTATAGTAATACTTATCAGTATCTAATCTCTGATGTGCAACGTCTATGGTAATACCTCTCTCTCTTTCATCTTTCAATGAGTCCATTACCCATGCAAACTCGAATGTCGCTTTTCCCAACTCATCTGCTTTTTTCTTGTATTCCTCTACCAGGTGAGGATCTATCGCCCCTGCATCCATCAGTAATCGTCCCAAAAGTGTTGACTTGCCGTGGTCTATATGGCCAATCATTGCCAGATTCATGTGTTCTTTCTCTACCATTTTCTCTTCTTCTCCTATTTTTTCTTCTAACTTACAACCTACTATTAGAAGATGTCGTTTATATTTTTATTTGTTTCTATCCTATTCTAATATTATTCATCATGTTCCCATTTAAAACTTTCTCCACATAACGATTATGAAACCAAAATCTGACTGTATCGCTTGTTTAATCGAACGAACGAAATATGAGTGTGATATGGCACTTGATAACGACCAGGATAAGCTAATTGTACTGAAGGCGGTTATTGCCTTTCTTTTGGAACATCTGGACGAAGAAAGAACGTCACCTGCATTTTTTGGTACAGAGCGAGAGAGGATACTAAGGCGACGTAGTGGGGTGGAAGATCCCCATGAGGCACTAAAACTGCGGAGCAACGAAGTGGCAAAAGCGTTACTCCCGGATGCGTATGATTTTTACGCAACCGCTGCGAACAAAGTAGAAGCGTTGATGCGAATAGCGGCGGCTGCGAATTCGATGGAATATGGCGTAAAAGGCTATTCATTTGACGATAAAGTATTTAAAGATAAGTTCGAGCATACGCTAAATGAGAAACTTAATTGGAATGCGGATTTGGTGATGCAGGCGTTAAAAACACGCGATAAGATTCTATATTTGACGGATAATGCCGGTGAAGTCTTTTTTGATGCGTTTGTGATAGAAAAGTTGATAGAAAGCGGTAAAGAGGTAGTAGTATCGCCAAAGAGCGGCCCTGTTCTGAACGATGCCACAGTAAAAGACCTGAAAGAAGCGGCTTCTTCGGTAGGCCATTCAAATTCTGGGTTGTGGGAAAAGATAAAGGTAGTTCCAAGCGGCGCGTGCATCGGTGTATCATTAGAAGAGGCGGGTGAAGAGTTCCTGGATGTGTTCCGCGATGATCGCTATTTGGTGATAGCGAAAGGGATGGGGAACTACGAAGCGATTTCTGAGTTCGTGGCGGAGCCCGAGTTTGGGTTGATAGGCCGGTTATTATACGTGTTCAGAGCGAAATGTGTACCGATAGCGAGTGACATAGGGGTACTTAAGGGCGAACTAGTGGCTAAATTAGTGTAGTGAAACGAAATGAAAAACCGAGAAGATATTAGTTTCTCCGTGGCTGAGAACAAATACCGGGTAGCGTTAAGAGATTTTCTTGTGAGTGCCGATGCCCGGAAGATAGAGCAGGAGATAAACGAACTGGATTACTATCCTCGAGAGTTCTACGGTAAGCTTGGAACTGCGGGATTCTTAGCGCAGGCTTTACCGGTAGAGTATGACGGTGGCGGAAGCTTAACCTGTGAAGCGATATTGGCAGAGGAACTGGGTGCTGCTTGTGTACCGCTTGCGTGGATACATTCCACTTCTTCTTATGTGTACGCTACAATTGCCCGATACGGTACCGAGACGCAGAAGAAGAAGTACCTGCCGGCGATGAAAAGCGGAGCGAAAGTAGGTGCGATTGCCATAACAGAACCCGAAGCGGGGAGCGATGTGATGCGTATCGAGACGAAAGCCGCGCTGAAGGATGACGAATACGTGATAAACGGCGAGAAAAGGAATATTACTAACGGTAGTGAAGCGGATTTAGTTTTAGTTTGGGCGATAACGAATCCTGAAGTTGACCCTGCGAGAGGGCTGAGCGTTTTTATTGTAGAACCCGGCACGGGATTTGAAGTGGTGGAGGATTATAAATTGCTGGGCGGCTTCCCGGGAACGGTAAATTCGCAGCTCAAGTTTGATAATATGAGTGTGCCGGTGGAGAACTTGCTTGGCTATGAGAATGAGGGCGCGAAGATATTGTTCGATGAACTTGCCATTGAGCGGGCGTTATATGCGGCGATGCTGGTTGGCGAAGCAAGACCTGTACTTGAGCTCGCGGTAGGATATTCGCTGGAGCGGGAGCAGTTTGGCACAAAATTAAGCAGGTTCGAGGCTGTAAGTTTTAAAGTTGCGGATATGGCGACTAAGTTAGAAGCAGCGAAGTTGATGGTTTATCATACGGCACGGCTGATTGATGCAGGGTTTAATGCTGAAAAGGAATCAGCGATGGCGAAACTACTCGCTTCGGAAGCGTTCTACGAGGTAGCGAATAACACGGTGCAGATACTGGGTGGCCGCGGGGTTACCGACGAGTATCCTGCGGAATGGGCGTTTCGGATGGCGCGACTCTCGATGATTCCTGCGGGTACGAACGAGATAATGCGGTTTATTGTACAGCGGGAGGTGTACAAAGGGTATAAAGCCCCTAAACGTGGAGGCCCGGTATAAACTCTTCTTTCATAATGCCAGTGTTTTTATCCTGCTATTTAGCTTTAATTGCAAAAACGTGCAATACTAGCACCATCAGATAGACGAGAACGAGCATGCTTAAGTGATAGATATGAAGAAAAGAGAAAAACCCCTTTATCACGACACAAATCTACAAATCATCTTTGCAGTAACGTTGATTGCGGTTCTTGGTGTGTCAAGTATCTCGCCAGCATTCTATGATATAAAACAGGTTTTTTCAGAGCGAGCGGTGCTTCTGCTCATTGTGGTGTTCACGATTCCGGGTGTTCTTTTAACACCTGTTTTAGGTGTGCTTGCAGACCGACTCGGCAGGAAAAAAGTATTGGTACCTTCGTTACTGCTATTTGGTATCGCCGGTGGCGCCTGCGCATTTGCGCGTGATCTCAACATCCTTCTAACGCTACGCTTCTTGCAGGGCATAGGTGCCGCGGCTTTGTGCTCGCTAAACGCCACGGTTATTGGTGACCTCTATTCCGGTAACCGGCTTGCGACCGCGATGGGCTACAACGCCGGCGTCATCAATATTGCAGTACCAAGTTACTTCCTCATCGGCGGCGCACTGGCGTCCTTAGCCTGGTACTATCCCTTTGCACTATCTGTAATTGCGGTCCCTGTGGGACTCCTCGTTTTGACTTCTCTTAAGAGTCCAGAGCCGAAAAATCATGATGACTTCAAGCAGTATCTGAGCAGTGCCTTTCAGACTATAAAGAACCCGCAAGTCCTCGTACTCTTCTCCGCTACACTATTTACTTTCATCATTATGTACGGTGCATACATCACCACTTTTCCGCTTTTACTCGGCGACAAATTCCAGGCATCGCCTTTTATCATCGGGATTATCCTGTCCAGCGTGTGCTTGACCACCGCGGTAACATCTTCTCAATTCGGTAAATTAACGAAACGCTACTCCGAGAAGACGCTCATAAAAAGCGTTTTTATCATTTATGCCCTCGCATTATTTATCATCCCTTTCGTACGCAGTATCTGGCTGTTTATAATCCCAACAGCAATTCTCGGTTTCGCTCAAGGCGTGAACACGCCAAGTATTCAAACTCTTTTAGCTCGACTTGCACCTATGGAGCACCGTGCTGCCTTTATGTCGCTAAACGGGATGACGCTTCGATTAGGGCAGACTATCGGGCCTCTGTTATTAGGTGCAATCTACCTCGTAATGGGCTTTGAAGGCACTTTCTTCGTCAGTGCGGGTTTATCGGTTGCTATGTTTATTCTGGTGCTGGTGCTGTTGAAGTAATCGTATTTTTGGGGGTACGTCCCGTTTTTACCCGGACACATTATTCGTTCGCAGACGTTTGTAATAACCCGGAATAATATAGCGCCTGTTTTGTCGTACCGGCATAAAAAGCGTTCTCACACTCAATTTGGCTTTAACGTCCGAAAAATACTGTGCGGCACCAATTTCCGAAGCAGAAAGCGACATGGAACAGGGTACAGTCGTAAAACTTGAGGATATAGCAATTTCACTGGAAAAATCGGCAGTGCCTGGAACAGGTGGAAGCAAAAACTGATAACGTGGCTGCTCTGGCAACACGGATATAAAAAGGGGATGAATGCGAAACGCGAAGGGAGAGTAGGGGCTAAGCGAACACAGATGAATCTGCAAGTAGTTCCGAATACCACTACTTCTGAAAGGGCAAACTGCGTAGATATTCGTTTATTTCTATAAACAAGCGTTTTTCAGGTCTTTCTGTATGGTGTCCTTCGGTTCTGAATTACCCCTATTAGGGGGTACGGAATACCGAAAAGCTTTTATGTAGTAACCTTTTGAGGTATAAGTGATAAAAATGGCTGAACTACCATTAGCGGTTGTAATCCGCATGATAAAGAGTGCAGGGGCAGAGCGAGTAAGTGAAGATGCAGGTGAGGCGCTGAGAGAAGTGTTAGAAGCGAAGGCAGAAGAAGTAGCGAAGAAAGCGATAAGTCTCGCCAATCATGCCAAGCGGAAGACACTGAAAAAAGAAGACATAGCAGAAGCTGTAAAAGAACTTTAATGGCTTTAAGGGGTTTGATTGAACCCCTCTTTTTTTATTTTTTACTTTGACTTATACTATATCGCCACGCAGGTGAATATTTGGTAAAAGGATAATTTACCGCCATCAGCAGTTGTCGAGATCAATGAACTTAGTCAATCCCTTGTCCATGTTGATAAAAGACCGGACGGCATGCCTTACCGCTTGACTCCTATTTTCAAATACACCCCTTTCAACCAACGCATCCAAATAGTCCAAACTCGACGTTTCTAGCCATATCGTGACGTGCTCCTTCCGCTCTTGCGCCTTTTTCGTTCTCATATATGTAGCCTAATGTAGCCCCACCCTTTTTATACTTTCATGCCTTTATTATAATATCCAATAGTTTTTTGTGGCGCCGCGTGGGGGGAGAAGGCAAAGGGCTACTATTTTTTAGTTGTATAGCAGGGATATTTAACGAGATGTCACGAGATTAGCACTAAAACTTAATTGTGGTTCTGCGTCAACTACTTACGGCTACCGGAATCCTTCCGTAACGCATCGAGCATTACCTTTGACGACCCTTCCACCTGTTTTATCTCCAGCCCGAATTTCATTGCAAAGTTTACGACAGTTTTCGCGAATGCCACGTCCTTCTCATCGGCTTCGGAATAGCATATCTTCACGACACGTTTGTAATGGTCAGTCAATATTTTCACTATTTTCGGTGTATCCGCAGCGGCATTTCGGTTCATGCGGCCCGCGGTGATATTAATAGCAGATTCCAGGATTACTTGCGGCTCTTCTATGATGGAAGCGCCAGCAGGGCTCATAAAAAAAGTGCCTCTCTCTTCGCGTAGTAGCGACTGCACCTTTGACTTACCAATTGCAATTTCTATACAATTGTTCAGTATTTGCCCTTCTTCGTCTCGCGGTATTACCACCGGGACATTAGCACCGCGGATTACTCGCTCTACTTCTTGAGCACTGTTTCCGCACAAGCCATATCCTAATACAACCAAATCCGCCACAGAACTCAATTTCTTTAGCTCTTCGTCTATCGCAGCCAGTAACTTATCCGGGTAATCATGCAGCCTCAACTCCGTCACTTTTATGATCAAAGAATCCGTGATTTTGAGTTCACGAATTTCCTTTATGATTCTTTCAAGTGTCTTCTCTTTTACCGTTACTCCCGTATCTGCCAGATTACCGAAAAACCGCTCTGTTACTTCTTTGTTTAACACCCCGATAACAGGATTAATAGTCTCCGGCTGCACGAGAAACACGGTATCAAAGCCCGTGTGTTCGATTACCGCTTTTATTTCGGCTCTCAAAATCTCACATGTGAGGATTCCGATGTGCACTTTATTCTTCTTCTATCACTTCCACACCATATACATTCTCGAGGAATGCGATGCAATCTTCCCGCTTTATCCTATGCTTAGCCGGTATTTTCTGTTTCTGTATTCGTCGCTCTTTTATTCGGTACCCCGGCCGTTTTAAGGCTACGGAAACGTCCATCCCAAAAATGCCTACTTTGGGGTCGTAAGGGATGCCAAAATCCGTGTGTTCTGCGATACCAAACGAGAAATTACCGATCGTGTCGAATTGATACGACATGAGGCGATTTTGTATGTTAAATGTGCGTTTGAGGAAGTCCGTTGCGCGGTCGCCTCTGAGTGTGACTTTACACGCAATTGCTTCGCCTTTTTTTATGCCAAAAGTCTGTAATGTCTTTTTAGAAGCTATTTTTATAGGTTTCTGATTCGCAATTAATGGTTGACTCAATAGTTTCTCTGCCTTTGCTAACCTCTCTCCGCTCTCTCCAACACTCATGTTTATCACTACTTTATCCACTGCTATATTCCTCATCGAATTCTCAGACATTTATTTACTCCTTCGTGTGTATTTTAACAACCAAGTTATTATTTCGGATTGTGAACTCATGAATTCTTAAACCCTGGTATCTCTACATTCTCTTCGCCCACCACGAACACATATTCTTCTATCGTCTCGAAACTGTCGCCGCCTTCCAGTGGCTTTATCTTCACCACATTGGATTCCGGGCTTCGTACCGTTCGGATCTCCTCGATTTCGCCCGTCTGCGCCGAATGCTTTCCACCTATTACCATCACTTTGCTGCCTTCCTTATATGCGAATTTCTGCAATATCTCGTTTGTATCCAATGAAATCCGAATCGAATCGTGCGTTTTTATCTCCGCGCCAAGATCGCTGCTCGGGATGACGTTCCGGCCGTCATACAGGTTCAATTGTATCTGCCCGCCCTTTATCATCGTCTTGTTGTTCACCCTGCACAGTTTCCCGGATTCCGCTTCCGCACCCAGCGCGACCAGCGATAATTTACCTTTCCGGTCCAGTACCACCATATAATTCGCGTCTATGGCGGGAATGGAGATGAGGTCAAAGATGCCAATCGGGAACTTGTGATCCTTCCGCGGCTTACCGTCAATTAAGATGTTACCTTCGTGCAGTATCCGCTTCGCTTCTTTACTGTTATCCGCTAATTTCAGCACGTCCCGTACAAT
>JAYEOC010000089.1:0-10288 GCA_034722635.1 Methanobacteriota archaeon | reverse complement strand
TTGATTTTCTGCCTAAATCAGCGTAAATCTGCGTCCTGAATAGTTAGAACTTGTACTTAATAAACAAATTCACCTAATAAGACGTTATAGAATGTTCCCACGCCACGCACCCCTTAATTCATCCAACGAAAGAGCCACCAACGCCTTGTTACCATCACAAACGTCAACCCTCTTCGCATCCACAATCTCACCGATTTTTATTACCGGCTGTCCCGCCATCACCGCCTCAAATTTTGACGCTTCCTCTTGCCACACCTCAACAACCCACCTCGTGTTAGATTCCGAAAACAACTTGTAGTCACCTCTTAGCTTCGTATTTACACCCGCAACATCTATAGTAGCACCGAGGTCACCGCCTATTAACATCTCGCAGACGGCAACTGCAAGCCCACCTTCCGAAACGTCATGGCAGCTCGCTACCAGACCCTCTTGCATACTACCCAGTAAAGCACCCATTCGCTTCTTAAGCACGTCCGGGTTCGTTTCGGGTACAACAACACCGTCCAGACCGCTTAACCTGAAATACTCGCTACCACCCAGTTCCTTCTTCGTACCGCCGATCACATACACAAAATTCCCGGATTCTTTCACGTCCACACTAACGCATTCCCTCACGTCTTCGCACAGACCGATACCCAGAATAGCAGGAGTAGGCGGAATAGCTTCACCCATAGCTGCGGATTCGTTATACAAGCTCACATTACCACTCACAAACGGTATCCCCAACACAGAAGCCATGTACCCAAGCCCGCGACAGCATTCATAGAATTCACCCATCCGGTCGGGCTTCTCAGGATTACCGAAATTCAAGCAATCCGCAAACGAATGAGCCACAGCACCAACCGCCGTCAAATTACGGCAGACTTCGTCCACCGCACTTGCCGCACCCCAAAACGGATTGATATTGCAATACGAAGGGTTTACATCCGCGGTAATCGCAAGTCCTTTATATGATTCTTCCACGGGCTTTATCACCGTGGCATCGCCATGCGTTTCTTTACCTTTTAACCCTTGCAGTGGCTTTATTACCGTAGAAGCACGTACTTCATGGTCGTATTGTCTTATAACAGCTTCGCGTGAGGTGATATTTAACGTTGCAAGCAGCTTTTTCACTGTTTCGTTGTAGTCCACAGGCTCTGCTACGGAAAGCTCTTCGGTCTGCTCAGTTTTTAGTACCGTCTTCGGACGTTCATAAAGAGAACAGGCCACGAGGAAATCGGTATCCAGCTCGAATATCTGCACATCCCGGAAATAAATCCGTACCTGCGAAGCTAGCGTACCGTTTTTTATCGAACTGTTCTTAACAGTTTTGCCTATGGCCACGGCATCTACGTCCCATTTGTCGAATATTTCAAGCACTGCCGCCTCTTTTTCCGGCTGCACGGACATTAGAAACCGTTCCTGCGATTCCGAAATCCAGATCTCCCAGGCGTTAAGACCCGGTTCTTTCAATTTCACGCTCTCCAACTGTATTTCAGCACCGCAGCCCCCGGCATGACACATCTCATTCACAGCACACGACAAGCCGCCGCCACCGAGGTCTTTCATGCCGCTTATTATCCCTTTGTCGTTACACTCGAGTATAGCGTGCATTAGCGGTTCCTTCGTTATCGGGTCACCAACCTGAACGGCACTTCGGGACTCTTCTTCGCCTGTTAACTCGACAGACGCAAAAGTAACGCCGTGTATGCCATCCCGCCCGGTTTTTCCACCGACCAGAACAAGCACCTCACCCGGCTTCGCACGGCTTCTACTCAGGTCGGATTTCCGCATTATTCCCACGCAGCCCACGTTCACCACGCAATTGCCCACGTACCCGTCATGGAAATAGACCATGCCTGCACACGTTGGGATGCCTATACGGTTCCCGTAATCGCCTATACCTGATACGACACCGTCAAACAAGAATCTTGGATGTTTTACACCTTCCGGCACTTTGTCATCCGGATAATCCAGCGGACCAAAGAACAGTGGGTCAATTAATGCGACTGGCTGTGCGCCCATACATATTACGTCCCGGACAATGCCGCCTATCCCGGTTGCCGCACCACCATAAGGTTCTACCGCGGAAGGATGGTTGTGACTCTCGAATGCCAGGACATAAGCGTGTTCATTGTCGAATTCCACGACTCCCGCATCTTCTTTTATCACTAACATATTTTGTGGCGCTGTTATGCCAAAGATAAACTCTTTCAATATGTTCTTCGAGCTTTTGTAGCCACAGTGTTCCGACCACGATTGCGCTATACACTGGACCTCTACATCTGTCGGTTCCCGCCCTTTTGCTACGAAATAGCGTTTTAGCCGTTGCATCTCTTCTAAATTTAGCGAAAGTCCCATACGTGCACTTAATAGTTTCAATTCGGCATCTTCGGCATCCCGTAATCTTACTTCAACCCTTTTCATTGTTTCGTCTCTTTATAATCGGTTACACAGATATTCTACACGGAAACATATAGTTTTTTATTCCCTGTTAACTCAAACATCTTGTGCTAATCTAGTGAACTCTCGTGGTTTTTTACCCATGCTATAAAAATACAAAGAATAAAACGGTATTTACCTTTTCCGCCTTATTCCACACGCCGCAACAACTGCCAGCAATCCGGCAAGCGCTAATATCCCGGCTGGCGTTAGTACCGATACCTCTGCTGTTTCCTGTATTTGCGCCACGTTCCAGGTCCAGGTCTGCATATCAGTTCCATTTTCATTCGCAGCCACCGCCGAAACGTTGTGTTTACCTGCTACTTCTGCTTGCAACCGGTAACTCGCATCTGTTACGCTTTCGTTTGTGCCCGGCAGTAGTGTACCATTTAAATACCAGCTTATGTTTACTGTTTGATTCACGCGAACGCTGAACACCGTCCAGTTTCCGACCGTAGCACTAACCTGCGATGGCGGCACGAAAAACGTAATTCCCGGTGCTGCTTGCTCCTTCGTTTGCAGTCTGGCACGGAGACATGCGTTATCTCCAGAGTCTGCTAAGTCTGTCCAAGGACAACTGGCGTTGTACCGGATAAAGCACACATTCGGCTGTATAGGTGGCTCCACCAGCCCGGTGATTTCGAATTCAACTGGTATAGGGTAATCAAACCCAGGCGTGGTCATCTTAACGCCAACTGTGACTTGCTGACCCGCATCTACAGAAATCGGGTAGGTCAAAGGTATAGAGTAATAACCAAGCTCCTGACAGTTACCTGTTTGATGCGCAAGCTCCGTTCCAAAGAAATTATCCCAAACATATATTTCATACTGCGCATTGCTGCTCGTGGTCCAGAAGTCCACATGGGTCAAATCACCCGAGTTAGGTGCGGTAAAGACATTTGCCATCCAGGCAGCAGTGCTGTATTCGTAGCCCACAGCACCTACAAAACCAGCCTCATCCCAGTAAAGCAGTTCTTCATCCGGTACAGGGTCTTTATACTCAAGATATGCTATTTCATGGACACAACTTGAGTTGTACGCAAGATAGAAATAGCCGTCATTTCCCCAATCGGTGCCCCAACTGTTCTTGGCGATCCATGCACCTGTTCCTGCATTGGCGGGGTTGAGGTGCGGGACTGAATCGTTCCAGCCTACGATTGATACTAAGTGCCAACCTGCGCCATTGAGTGGTGGGCAGGGATAGTAGTCATAAATAGTTCCCCAAGGTTCAACCGTATCGAACGCACTCCAATTGACAAAAAAAGCCATTGTAACCGGTCCATGATTACATACTGCATCTTTTATCACATCTATTTGTGTGCCGTCATCCGTTGCAAGTCGGTATCCGTCAACTTTCTTGACATGTGTACAATCATCACAGACACACAACCCATCACAGTTCAAAGCCGTGGTGTTGTAAGGGTTGCATGATTCAAGAACCGAACTTTTCTTGATGAAAACCTCGCTGGCAAGCCACCCCCATCCACCTGCGTTACAGGGGTCGTCAGCGCCGTCATACAGATATGTCCATGAGCGGTCAACGCACAGGGCTACGCTCTGCTCTGAAAAATCATATGCACTTTCACCCATTATTAGGACTGCCGATTCCAGCACCGATGTGGTTCCGAATATCCAGCATGTGCCACAAGGGCCCTGGTCTTTGACAGGGGTCACCTTACCATAATCGCGCCAGTCGAAGCTGCTGGACAACTCCTGAGCCTGCAGCGGTTTAACCTGAAGCGAATCCAGGTGGCTCAAGTCCATAGGTGGTGGAATATAACCGTAAAAAGGCTCGGGTGGATTCTCACAAAACTCAACAAAATCAGGATTTAGTTCAGCCAACTGTAGTACTTCCATTCCGCCTACTCCTTGCGAGTCACCGTCAGTAGCCGCACAAATACTAATTCCAACAGACACTGGCAGTGCACCTGCAACTAAGATAAATGCCGTTAAAGTCACAATTAATAATATCGTTTTTTTTATCTTTTCTTTTCCCATTTTTGAGTTTACACTCCTGTGATACTGTTGCACCAAACACCATATAAAAACATGTGCTTAAAACAGGTGCTTTTGACAGATGTCTAAACTATATTTATATAGCATCTGTTTCATGTTGAGGGGAGGAGGGAAAAAGCGTTTGGGGATAGGAAGGGAAAGAGGGCAACGGAAGGGGAGATACGTAAAAGATTTTTGTCCTTCGTGCTGATACCGCAAAGAGTCCCGGGACAAGCACCAACTAAATTCTCAACTGAACTGTGACACCGAAGCGAGGATAAACGCAATCCCGGCGACTAAAACAATTGTGGCTCCAGACGGTAGATTGAACGCATAAGACAGAAATAACCCGCTGATAGTTACGAACGCAGAAATAAATACAGAAAGAAGCATCATGCTACTCAACCGGTGCGAGAACAGCCGGCTCATTGCTGCAGGTATGGTCAAGAGCGCAATGATCAGGATAACACCTACTACCTGTATCAATACGACCACGGTCAATGCAATAAGACATAAAAGAATGAGGTATAATCGCTCTGCCGGAAGACCAATTACCGTTGCATATTCTTCGTCAAAAGAAATTGCCTGGAATTCGCGGTGTAATGCAAGCACCACTACGAGTATAACTGCGTTCAAACACAGCATCAGGATGATGTCCGAAGTAGGCACGGTTAAAATACTGCCGAATAGATAGCCAAACAGGTCCGGTGCATAACCCGGTGTCAATCCTATGAGTATAATACCAATCGCCATGCCCATAGCCCATAAAATGCCTATTGCTGTATCTTCCGGTATTTTTGTTCGCTTCCCAACAACGCCCATGCACAGTGCCGATGCGATGCTAAACGGGATAACGCCCAGAATAGGGTCCACACCCAGGAAATAGCCCAGGCCAATACCTCCAAAGGCTGCATGTGCTATGCCACCACTTATGAATACAATTCGCTTCACGACTACATAGACGCCGACAATTCCGCATGCGATGCTGGCTAACAACGCTGCTATAAGCGCGTTTCTCATGAAGTCATATTGCAATAGCTCTATCATTTACTTATAGTTGTATCCATTTGCATATGTTTATGCCAACGTTATTACCATTCTCTCTGAGACTGTCTATGTCGCTTTCAGCCGCTCTACAATCTCACAAGCCTTGCATATTCCAGATGCCGAAGCTGCACCACACAGTTCGCACCGTAAAAGCGGCTTATCTGATTGCACCGCCGGCAATAGCCGTAAAAACCGCTCATTACCGCGCATTAACGCATATTTTGTCCCCGGATGTCTCATTTCAAATTCATTCAGCATCCGCTTCACCGTGAAACGAAATGAAAGTTCGGCATAAGGACAATGAACAGTGCTTAGCGGTATTCCTGCGGTCAGAGCATACAACGCGACTTCCTTTTCCAGTACGGTTCTTAACGGTTTAATCCGTGGAATAAACTCTTTCCGGCGACCGCCTACTCTTTTCAATCTACCTATATCGCCTCTTACATAGTTAATCATGATAGACTGAACCTCATCGTCCAGGTTATGTGCAGTAGCAACTTTCGTAGCACCAAATTCTCGCGCTTTTTTGTCTATCAGTTTCCGTCTCAAAACGCCACAGAACGTACAAGGCGCCTGCTCAAAGCCTTTTGATGCTATTTCGTCCTGTGTAAATCCAAATTCATCGGCGAAAGAGCAAATACACAGCTCTATTTCTAATTCTTTCGCAATCTTCTTGGCGTTATTCAGTGTTAACGCACGAAAGCCACTTATGCCTTCATCCACAGCGAGTGCAAACACTTGCAGGTCATTGCGGTTGTGAAAAATCTTTTTTAGCATATACAAAAGTGCAGAACTGTCTTTTCCACCGCTTAGTGCTACTGCTATCTTATCGCCTCGCTCTATCATGGACTGTTTCCTCATCTCTTTCTTCGCTTTCCCTTCAACGGTATCAACGAAATGAGGTTCGCATAAATGCAGTCCCGCGTATTTCTGGTGTATTATTGCGGTATTCTGGCATCCTCCTTTATTGCATCTCAAGGTCATTGTCTCGGTTTTTTCGCGACAAAAAGTTTTGGCAGCTATATTCTTGTGCACTTATCTTTTATTTACTGTTAGGCATAAAGGCATGAGATGGGACGATAATGAATACGTGAGGTATTTCAGCGAACTCGTGGAGCTAGAACGCGAAGAACAGATGCGTTTGCATGAAGAGGAGATGCGGCGATTGAGCGGCCGCGAGAGGGAAGAGAAGGGGCGTGCATTTCTGAAGCTGAAAGGCAAATCGCAGGGTTTGGGATTGGGTGGCAAATACTTAGTAAAGTTCAAAAAAGTAACAGAGGCACTGCCAGATAGCGAGATAGAAGTTGGAGACCTCGTTTTAGTGAGTAAACCTGGTACTGCACCCTGGGATGATGATAATCCGATGGGAACGGTAGCAGAAAAGAGTTTGTACACAATCACGGTTGCGTTTGATGACACGCCGCCGGGTTTTGTATTCCGTAAAGACCTCCGAATAGACCTTTTTGTGAATGACATCACGTTTCAACGGATGCTTGAAGCATTAAAGAAGTTTAAAAGACTACCGAGCTGGCGAAAGGATAAACTAATCGGTAAAATAGCACCGGAGTTCGGTAAGATAGACGAGCTAGACTTTATTAATCCTGCATTGAACAAGAGGCAGCAGGATGCAGTGCTGAGAAGTATGGCAGCGCGTGATTTCTTTCTCATTCATGGACCGCCGGGGACGGGAAAGACGATCACCTGCATAGAGCTGATAGCGCAATTAGTGCATCGCGGTCACAGAGGTTTAGCTGCTGCGGACTCTAACGTGGCAGTAGATAATCTGGTCGAGCGGTTAGATAAAATCGGTCTGAAAGTAGTGCGGATAGGACATCCGGCACGTGTGATTCCGTCTTTACGGTGTCGGAGCCTGGATTATCTGGTTCAGGAAGAAGCCGAATATATAGCGGCACAGAATCTGAGAGAAAGAGCGTATCGGCTAAAAGAAGGTATGGACGGGTCCACGCGACCTGAAATGCGCTGGAGACGTGGGTTGAGTGACGAAGCGATAGCGGAACTTGCAACTGCCGGAAAAACCACACGCGGGATACCGCAGAAGAAGATAGAGGGCATGAAACGCTGGATTGGTTTGAAGCAAAAGATAGATAAGTTATTCGGCGAGGCACGGCAACTGGAGGGGCGAGCGGTAAAGCGGATTATAGACAATGCGGAAGTGATTTGTGCAACGAACAGCACTGTGGGTTCTGAGATATTGAAAACCAAGAAGTTCGACTTTGCGGTTATAGACGAAGCCACGCAGTCAACAGAACCATCTTCGTTGATTTCCGTGCTCAAGACGAAGAGGTTCATTATGGCGGGCGATCACAAGCAGTTGCCACCTACGGTTTTGAACAAAGAGGCGGCGAGATGTGGCTTGAGCACGAGCTTATTTGAACGGCTTCTGGAAATTCATGGCAATAAAATACGGGTGATGCTTGAAGTTCAGTACAGAATGAGCGAGGAGATAGCGGAATTCCCGAGTAACGAGTTTTATGACGGTAAGCTAAAGGCAGGAGAAAACGTAAAGCGCCAAACCCTGGATGATTTACTGCAACCAATGCCAGAACACGATAAACAAGAGGGTGTTTTAGATTTTGTGCTACGGGAAAACCCATTTGTATTTATTGATACCGTGGACGGTGGAGTAGAATTTAAGGATAAGACCCGGAAAGGCGCTACGTCTAAGGAGAACGAAGGCGAAGCGCAGTTGGTTACTGATATTGCAGAACTGTTATTGAGCAGCGGTATAAAACCCGAAGATATAGCGGTTATATCGCCGTATGATGCGCAGGTAGGACTTATTAGAAAGATGCTCCGGGTGGATGACCTGGAGATAAAGACGGTGGATGGTTTTCAGGGCAGAGAGAAAGAGGTGGTTATTGTGTCTTTTGTTCGGAGTAATAACTATGGCGAGATCGGGTTTCTAAAGGATTTGAGACGGCTTAATGTGTCCATAACGAGAGCAAAACGGAAGTTGGTTTTGATTGGTGATTCTAAAACGCTTGCGACTGAAGGCTGTTATGAACGGCTTGTTGCCGTGGCAAAGGCGAGAGGCAGGTATGAACGTGTGGTTTAGGTTCATGTGTGTTCGGTTAAGATAACCCACCAAAAGTAAAGACATAAAAAACTATTTTCAAGAAAGCATAAAATTCAAAACTAATTGTTGACGCCGATTAACGCTGATTAACGCAGAAGAAATCAAATCCGTGTGAATCCGTGTGAATCTGCGTCCTAAATAGTTAGAAGTTATACTGTATATACAAGAACAATGTTAGGTTGTCCTTAGCCATTTGCTGCGTTCGATTTGACAATATTGAAAAAGTTTTATCTTAGATACGTCAATTTGTATTTCATAATGGAAAAGATAATTTGTTTCGACCTTGAAGGACCGTTATCGCCGCAAGATAATGCTTACGAAGTGATGAAGCTAATCGGACAAGAGGGTGCAGCTATATTTGAGGTTATTAGCAGGTATGACGATATAATAACTCTTGAAGGCCGAGCGGGCTACGAGCCCGGAGATACACTTGCGTTGGTCATCCCATTCCTTCTGCTGCATGGTATAACAGAAGAAGATATAAGAACGGTATCAGAAAGCGCGAAACTAGTAGAAGGGGCGGACTACCTGTCGGAATACTTACGAGCTGAAGATTGGGACATTTACATCATCTCCACGAGTTACGAACATCACGCCTACAATATAGGTCGTAAGCTCGGAATTGAACCCCGAAAAATTATCTGCACGGAGTTGGACTTAGAAAAGAAGAGGCAGGATATACGAGTACAGGATAAAGACGCTTTCTTTTCTTTGATAAAACAAGCTGAAGAAGAGATGATCGAGCTTTATTCGCGCATAGATGAGCCGCAATTGATAGCGAAACGTCTGGATGAGTTCTTTTTCCGTCAACTTTGTTCATATGGCTTTGACGTATTCGGGACAAGGGTAATAGGCGGAGAACGGAAAGCGGAGGCTGTGCGGGCGATAGCGAAAGAGAAGGGCAAGGCACTGAGCGATGTGATCACGGTTGGCGATAGCATTACCGATTATAAGATGCTGAATGAGGTTGCAACACATGACGGGGTCGCGGTCGTTTTCAATGGTAACGAATATGCAGTGCCTTATGCCAATGTAGGGCTCGCATCTGTTGATATGAGGTTTCTTCAGATTTTATGCGCTGCTTTTGACCGTGGCGGTAAAGAAGAGGTGATGGACGTGGTAACAGAATGGGAAGATAACCGTGATTATTTTGAAACGAATCCCGAGGATATACCGGATAACTGCATTACTGACGACTTAAGAGACTTAATCCAGAAACAGAAGTTTCCTATGCCATATTTCCATAATGTCGAGCGTGCAGACGAAAGAGGGCGAGACGAGATAATAAAGATACATAAGCGTGTAAGAATGCAAGTGAGAGAAGATGCGGGTAAGCTGGGCTAATACAAAGCGGTAACAGGTTAATAGCATCAATGCGTTCTTCGCGATAGGAGGATAAATAATGAGAAATAAAGAGACTATAGATATAGCCGAGTTCACAAAACTCGACCTGCGAATGGGAAAGATAGAGAATGCAGAACTGATAGAGGGTAGCAAAAAGCTGATCAAGCTTGATGTGGATTTTGGGACTGAAACGAGACAGGTAGTTGCCGGCATTGCGGAAGAGTATAATCCCGAGGATTTGGTTGGCGCACTCGTCCCGGTTCTTTTGAATCTGAAACCGGCAAAGCTAATGGGTGTAGAAAGTCAGGGCATGATTTTGGCGGTAGAAGTAAATGGCAAACCGATTTTATTGCACCCCGATAAAGAAGTGCCTGCCGGCAGCCG
>JAYEOC010000088.1:3614-10295 GCA_034722635.1 Methanobacteriota archaeon | reverse complement strand
TCCTCATAGAGCCTGTATGCAATACTCACAGCCAGAAGTAAACCCGTTCCTGATGCCTGACCGAGTGTGCCGAACATATTTGAAAGCACGCATAACACGCCCAGGATAGCACCGCCCATCAATGCTATTTTTGGTATGTAGCCCTCCATCAGTTTCTCGATCGTTGCTTGACCTCTCCGGTGCCCCGGTATTTGCAGCCCGGAATTATGTATCTGCGCTGCTACATCTTTGGGACCCATGCCAGTCGTATTAATCCAGAAAAGCGCGAATACCGCACCGCCTACGACCATAAAAATAAGGTCCACACTGAGCCTCGTGGCTATTTGCCAGCCGGCAATAGTCGGAGTTGAGATATGCACAAGAGAAGGAATCCAATCCCAGGGGCTATATATCGGCTCGAGATAATACATCAATCCCGATACGGCATTCCCCTGTGCATCGTATGTCCCGAATATGGTAATCCCCTTGCTCCAGAGCAACCGCCCAAAACCCTGTATGCTTGCCTGTAACGCACGTACAAGAATCATCGGCAGTACGCTTGCGTATAACAACTTAATTGGGAACCTACCACGCGCTCCTCGCGCCATCGAATGCGCTAATGGTATCTCTAAACGCGTGCTCTCAAGGTACACAACGACAAAAAATACTACTATGGTTGAGATAAGCGCAATTAAGTTATTCTGGAATAGAAAAATCATTCCACCTTCCATCATTTCATATGTGGATACGTGCAACGGCGAGCCCGGCCAGAGTAACTGAAACCATCTTGGAATCACACCAACCGCCAATCCGCTATTCGGGTCAGGTATCCAGCTAATGAGTCCTGTAATTACCTGTTGCGAGACGCCCGCGAGTATAAACAACGAAATACCTGATCCTATACCCCATTTTGATACTACCTCATCCATGAAGTATATAAGCATCCCGCCAGCGAATACCTGTAAGAACAGCATGAGCGAGATAATCTGCAATGATACACCGAGATCCCCCGCTATTGTAGGATCCGGCTTGTAAAAGCCAACGACATAAACAAGGCTAATAAAAACAGAGAATACGATAACGAGTAGTTTCTGCAAGTTCTGATAAAACACCTGGTCTCGCGTGTTGCTCAGGTTTAAGTTTATTATCCCTGCACCGACCAGAAGCTGTAAAACAATGGAAGCATCCACGATTGGCATGATACCAAGCGCAGTAAGCGAGAACCGCTCGCCAGCAAATACAGCACGCCACTGCCCGAAAAGGTCCATTGATTCGGGAGATAACCCGAATAGCGGCACATTACCCAATGCAAAGAAGAGCACAAGTATTCCAACGGTCCAGGCCAACTTCGTCTTGAAGTGTACGTGCCAGCCCGGGCGTTCCACCATAGGGAACTTATTTAACAACTGCGTAAATGTGTCTCTTAGATTTATCGCTTCCATCTATGCTAATTCACACCCCACTCGTCTGCTCTACCGTGCCACCTGCACTTTCTATCTTATCCTGCGCTAGTCGTGATATTTTATTCGCTTTGAGCGTCATTTTCTTCGTTACCTTGCCCTTACCCAGAACTTTTTGTATGCCGAGAGCAGTCACATCAAGATAAAAACCTTCTGATTTCTCTTCCGCTTTGCCCTGCGCTATCAGCCCAGGCATCAGGTAATCCAATTCACCTACGTTTATCGTCACATTATCCTCTGCACGTTCGTGCGAGGAATCACTTTTATTCTTTCCCTTCCTTATGCCTTGTTTCAGTGACACCACGAAATGGTGCCCGAATGCACCCGCGCGACCTGTTCCGCCCTTGCTTCCTTTGCCCCTTCTCTTCTTAGCGGAACCGCCACCGCAAGTCCTCGTCCCCCTTATCCTCTTCACCCTCTTCATCATTTCTGCTTCCCTTCTCTCCGCAAATATGTTCTATATATTATATACCTTACTTTTTATACACACAATAGTAGTTAAGTTGCTATAAATTGGAGATTGAAAAAAAGATGATAGAGGGAGTGGATATAAGAGTAGAAAATGTAGTTGCGAATGCACGGATTGCTGAGGAATTAGACCTACAATATATTGAATCGAAGTTAGAAGCAGCAGTATTTACGAAGAAGAAGTTTCCAGGGTTGGTCTATCGGACGAAAGAGCCGAAGTCCGCTTTTCTTATCTTTCGTTCAGGGAAAGTGGTGTGTACAGGGTCAAAGACGGAAGAGAATGTGCGGGTAGTAATGGACCGGCTGTCCACCGACCTCCGAAATTTAGGGATAGATGTGGCAGAGCATCTGGAATTTAAAGTACAGAACATCGTTGCTTCCGCCAATATAGGCAAAGAACTCAACCTTGGAGCTATCGTAGTAGGGTTAGAGCTTGAGGGCATGGAGTACGAGCCAGAGGTTTTCCCGGGTTTAGTGTATCGAATAACGGACCCAAAAAGTGCTATACTGATATTCAGTTCGGGGAGGCTGGTCATAACGGGCGGGAAGACGATAGAGGATTGTGAAACGTCTGTGAAAATCTTACTGGAAAAATTAAGGTCCTTAGAACTCTATTGAAACGAAATTCGCGGGAGTGCTGTCCACGTTTGAGCCGAAGATACTGGCTTTTTGCTGTAGTTGGTGTTCTTACGTTGGTTCCGGCCTTGCGTGTGTATAATATTTAGTAGAGAAGAATCCATCAATTGGTGGCATGCTAGCACGTTTTGAGCGGTTATTTACGGAACGAGAGCGTGATAAGCTCCTTTGAATCCCGTGCAATAGCTTGTGGCAACAAGAAAGCATAAAATTTGATGTCCGGACGCAGATTAACGCAGAAGAGATCAAATCCGTGTGAATCTGCGTCCTAAATAGTTAGAAGCTATACTGTACATACAACAAAAAAACAAATTGCCTTTGAATGTCACGCTAAAGGCATTGCACTTTTATAAATGTCTTTTCATATTGGTTTATAGCATACTACATAAGAAAGCGGGGTAGGGTAGTTAGGAGATCCCGTCGGGCTCATAACCCGGAGACCGGTGGTTCGAATCCACCCCCCGCTATCACTCGTTTCCAGGCACATAAAACTAAAGAAAAATGAGGGTTAATTCCGATTTACATATACATTCGAATTATTCAGCCGCTACTTCTCCACGGATGGATTTACCCACACTCGCTAAGGAAGCCGCAAGGAAAGGGATACAGTTGCTCGGCACTGGTGACTGTTTACACCCCAAATGGTTAAGCGGGATAAAAGACCTGGACGAAAAAGACGGTATTTTCTATTTTAAAGGTAAAGAAGACGGCACTAATTTTGCGCTCACCGTAGAGGTGGAAGACAATAAGCGAGTGCATCATTTACTTATATTGCCGTCTATCGCGAAGGCCGAGCAATTATACGAGTCGTTTAGGAACTATTCTGCGGATATTGATTCTGATGGTCGCCCTTCACTGAGATTGAGCGGCGCGGAAATCGCGGAGCATGCGAAGGATGCAGAAGCACTTATAGGCCCTTGTCATGCGTTCACACCCTGGACTGCGTTATACGCTTATCACAATTCGCTGTCTGAGTGTTATTGTGATATGAGCAGCTATGTATCCTTTGTGGAGTTGGGTTTGAGTGCTGATTCGTCTTATGCAGATAAGATAAGTGAATTGCACGGTCTCACGTTTTTGACTAACTCGGATGCACATTCGCCGTATCCTATCCGGTTAGCGCGTGAGTTCAACCGTTTTCAGATGGATAGTATGACTTTTGAAGATTTGAAAGCGGCGATAGAACGAAGAAACGGTAGGAAGCCGGTGCTCAACGTTGGTCTGCCACCGAAGGAGGGAAAGTATAACGAAAGTGCGTGCATCAGGTGCTATAAGCATTATTCGCTACGCGAGGCGACAATAAGGAAATGGCGATGCGAATGTAAGGGCATGATAAAGAAAGGTGTGCGGGATAGAGTGAATGAGCTTGCGGATTGCGATGGTACACCGCCAGAGCATAGACCGCCTTATATGCACTTGATACCGTTGGCGGAGATAATCGGCTTGGCGGTGCAAAGATCCGCGAGTTCAAAGACGGTAACCGGGATATGGGAATCACTATTAGCAGAATTTGGCACGGAAGTTAACGTGTTGGTGGATGCGGATATGGACGAACACAAAGCAATGACTCTGGATGCGCGTGTGGTAGATGCGATAAGCGCATTTCGAGCAGGTAAAATAGCCATAATTCCGGGTGGCGGCGGTAAATATGGTGTTATTGCATTGAGCCTCGAAGGGCATGAAGATGCGAAAGAAGAAGAACACGAAAGAGAGCAGAAGGGACAGCGTTCTTTGTTTGATTTTTGAGGATTAAATCACTTCGCTACCGACATTATTCGCATTTGAATAGCTCACCAAAGCACGTACATGCCGTTCGGTAAAGAATTCGCGTGTAGAATCCGCGAGTGCCTTTGCCCTATTCTCGCCTTTTACTATTGCATACGTGGTGGGGCCAAAAGAGGACATGCCATATCCTAACGCATGCGCATCGAAGAATCGGAAAAGTTCTTTTATCATATCATGCTGAAGCTCGGTCTCTATCCGTTTGAACCCTATCCGCTGCAGCATGGTTACAGATTCAGCAAAAGTGTGTATGTCGTTTTCGAGCACAGAAGGCAGAATCCGCATAAGCACTATCCTGCATATCTGCGCCACTTCCTCACGTTCTACCGGGCAGTACCGCTTGAATATAGCTATCTCTTCGAGGCCATGCGCACCCCGCTTCACTTCGGGTATCGCAACGACAAAGAACCAATCTTCGGGCAGAGGCTGCTGAAACAGAACCGGTGGTGGCGGAAACTTAGCAGCCGAAGAAGGCAAGAAACTAGTTTTTTGTACTTCTTTTTCAGGTCCTTTCGTGCTATCGGCACTCGCCAGCCGGAACAAATGACCTCCGTCTAAGATGAAACCACCGTTCTCAAAAGCAGCCGTACCGATACCGGACGTGCCGCCACGACCCACCAGTTTCGCTAACTCCAGTGCATGGTAGTTTCGGTTTTCCAGGACGGCAATAGCTTTTGCCACACTTAACGACAGTTGTGTCCGTGAACCAAGACCCACATGTGATGGTAATTCCTTCAATATCTTCACACGGTAATATCCTCTTAGCGCGGGTTGTGCTCTTTCTTTTAGCCGTTCTAATATAGTAACAATCTCTTCGGTATTCGCTCTCTGCTCTGTCTCTTTATCAACTGCCGATACTTCTATCTTCAAAAACGGCTCTTTCAATGCTATGCCTATACCGCCATCTACTCGTCCAAGCTCACCGTTCATGTCTATAAGGGCAATGTGGAGCCTACTCGGTGAAGTTATAAAAACACTCATATTATTACAGTTCTGTATAGAGCATAATTTGATGTAGTGGAATAAAAAGCTGCGTTAAATGTATGCTGAGGTAGTAAATGTATTATAAGATAGGAGGCGTAACGTTCGACAAATGCACTTAGAGGACCATATAAGGACTGCGATAACGGTACTAAAAAACGGTGGCACGTTAATTTATCCGACCGAAACGGTATATGGCTTGGGTGCAGATGCGTTATCAGAAGAAGCGGTCAGGAAAGTGTATAGTATAAAGATCAGAGCTTTATCCCAGCCGCTTTCTCTTGCTGTTTGCTCGTTTGAGATGCTGCAAGAAGTTGCGTACGTGGACAGCGCGAATTCAGGTATCCTGAAAGAGTTGCTGCCAGGGCCCGTTACGGTATTGTTACGGAAAAAGGCGATTGTTCCTGACATTTTAACTGCGGGATCCGACCTCGTGGGCATACGGTTTCCGGATAACGAAATAGCACTAAGTATATTAAAAGAGACAGGACCTATAACGTCCACAAGTGCTAATGTCACCGGAAAAAAGCCACCTACTTGTGTGGAAGAAGTAGCAGAAGAAGTAGCGAAAAAAGCAGATATTACTATAAATGGTGGTAGGTGTAAGTATAGTATGCCATCTACGGTGGTGGTGATGTCGCGAGAAGCGAAGGAGATAAAAATTTTAAGAGAAGGAGCAGAATATGATAGAGTATTGCACATCTTGCAGGGTAAAGCTGCTGGGAGAAAACTACACGGCATTTTCATGTCCTAACTGTGGACAGGTGGAGATAGGTAGGTGTGAAAAGTGCCGTAAGCAAAGTAATTTATACAGGTGTGAGGAATGTGGATTCATAGGACCTTGAACGTTAACAGGAGAAAAGAAAAATGAGATGGCACGGCAAATCAAAGCGTAAATACACGGGTGGTAGGCTGCACTATAGCAGACGTAAGAAAGCATTTGAGGCTGGGCGACCGGCGACCGATACGGTTATCGGGACAGAACGTAGAAAGAAGGTAAGAACAATGGGCGGGAACATAAAGTTCCGGCTGTTACGCTGTGAATTTGCTAATGTCTCGGACCCGAAGAGCGGCGTAACGAAAAAGTCGATGATCGTGTCAGTGAAAAGTAATACCGCGAATACGTTCTTCGTCCGGCGGAATATAACAACCAAGGGCGCGGTTATCGAGACGGACCTCGGCGATGCTATGGTTACAAGCCGACCCGGTCGTGATGGGATTGTGAATGCGAAGTTGATTTAAACTTGGCATGCACTACGAGGCAGCGATA
Organism: Methanobacteriota archaeon; assembly: GCA_034722635.1. Lineage (GTDB taxonomy): Archaea > Halobacteriota > Syntropharchaeia > Alkanophagales > Methanospirareceae > QENJ01. The sequence goes on along the minus strand of JAYEOC010000088.1, from coordinate 3,719 downwards.
AAGAGATTTATTGAGAAAGGTTATGCCGGAAGCCAGACCGAGGTAATAAGGCAGGCGATTCTGGCGTATGAGCGGATGCTTGAGGAAGAAGAGCTCCTGCTGGTA
>JAYEOC010000088.1:0-3514 GCA_034722635.1 Methanobacteriota archaeon | reverse complement strand
TTGAGGAAGAAGAGCTCCTGCTGGTACACAAAGCAGTTCAGATTGAGCGGGAAGAAATAGAGGCGGGCAGAGTCAAAACCCACTCTTTTGAGGACGTAACGAAGATACTCAAGTAGTAAAAGTAAAGTAAATATGGAACTTATTTTTTCGGATTATGCCAAAAAGGAGCTTGAGAATCTGCCGCAAGACCTTAAGACTGTATACCTCAAACATCTGGTGAAGATAGAGTCTATGTCCCCACGCAAGCACATGAAACATAGCATACCATTCCACGTAGAAAACGTAACCAAACCGGCAAGATTAATCTACGACCTCAAAGGAGACGAAACATATATACCGCATTGCTTCAAGAACAACAAAGAATACGAGCGGTGGTACAAATCATACAAATGAATATTCTTTAGCATTTATTAAGCGACTACTGCCGGCAAGCGTAACTCCAAAACAAAAACTTTTATTCTTGCAGTACACACGTAAAAGGTAATAACCGATGTACAAATTAGTAGGCACAATTTCGGGTGAAGTGGGGCTGCACGAATTTGATTTTGTCGTGACCAGCGATATAAAAAGAAACGAGTATCTAAAGGTCTGGAACGAATTAGACGGCTGGGTATTGGGTCGGGTAGATTCAATAGTGGATGTGGACGAAAAGACGGCTACCGCGGAGATCATAGGCTATAAAGACGAACGAGGTTTTTTAATGCAGCCAAAGAGCACACTCGCGCGCGATACAAAAGTGTTCAAAGCGGACCAGGCATTCATAATCGAGATTTTAGGGCTCAAATCGGGCGGCATCTACTTAGGTATGCTAGAAGGCCGCAATATACAGGTATATCTAAAGAAGGAGGAACTTATCCAGAAACACTGTAGCATATTAGCGAAGACGGGCAGTGGGAAGTCATATACCGCCGGCGTGCTGATAGAGGAGCTGCTTGATAAGAACATTCCGTTGCTCATAATTGACCCGCATGGCGAATACCTTACGTTGAAATACGAGAACAAGAGCGAAGAAGAACGGAAACAGATGGAAAAATATGGCATCACACCGAAAGCATATGCCTCAAAAGTGGTTATTTATACGCCGTCTAATTTCTCGATAAATCCCGCGGCTGATAAGCTATTCCGCCTGGATGGCGTAAACCTGAGCGTGAATGAGTTATATGAGATGTTTCCGCTTACGGATGCGCAATTAGGTATTTTATACCAGTGCATAAACGAAATAAAAACGGTAAAGGAGTTTTATACGGTCGAAGATATAATTAAAGCGGTATCAGAGAGCAAAAGCAGTGCAAAGTGGCGAATTGTGCACTTTCTGGAACGAATCCGTGAGACGGGTATTTTATCTGACAGCCCTACACGTATAGAAGAGCTGGTACAGGCAAATAAAGCGTCAATATTAGATATGAAAGGTGCGGACCCGAAGTTGCAGCAAATGATCGTTTATCGTATCTGCAAAGAGGTATTCGAAGGCCGGAAGATGGGTAAGATACCGCCGTTTATGCTCGTTGTTGAGGAGGCGCACAATTTCTGTCCCGAACGAGGTTTTGAGAAATCCGTCAGCTCTAACATATTGCGAACTATCGCTTCGGAAGGCCGTAAATTCGGGCTCGGGCTGCTGGTCATATCGCAGCGACCGGCACGGGTGGATAAGAACGTTATTTCGCAGTGTAATACGCAGATAATACTGCGTGTGACGAATCCAAACGACATCAGAGCGTTGAGTCAGGGTCTGGAGTTCATGAGTAGTGAGATGGAGGAAGAGATAAAAAGGATACCGCAGGGTGTTGCTCTGCTTTCGAGTACGAGCATAGAGATGCCGATACTTGTGGATATTCGTGTGCGCCGGAGTGAACACGGTGGTAGAGCTGCAGTGATGGAAACGGCTGCGAAGAAGAAAGCGCCGAAGTATGAAGTGCAGGACGTGAGTAAAGAGAAAGAAGGTAAAAAGGGTATGCTTGCACGGTTGTTGGGGGAATGAAGGACAAAACATTTATCTTTAAATTGTCAATCTTTTTATACCTCTAAAAATGAACATGAGAAGCACGAAAGATGAATAAGAAAGGTGCGCTTAAGGATACGAGAGAAAAGCATAAGAAAACAAAAGTGAGTTTTGATGAATTTAAGGAAGTTTTGAAGATATTTAAATCCTTGCTCGACAAAGGGGACATAACGTTAATTTTTTCCCATTTGGTTATAGCACGGCTATAGAAGTGGATCGCTTGGATGATGCACTAGCCTCAGCAGAAATAGATAAAGAAACATTTGAGGCTGGAGGGAAAGATTGCATCGGTCTTTTACATGCTATAATAAGTGACAAGGAAAGGAAATTTCTAAAGCGATATACCGAAGATGAAAGAGAAGAAATAGAACAGAAATGCGAGATAATAGAGAAAGAATTAATAACAGAAGAACTGGTTGAAAATTTTCTTTTTCAAACCACATGTAAAAATTATTTGATGGACGATTTCGATTGGGAAATGATAGAGCATCGAGGAAAGGAGGAAGAAGAATCCTTCTCTACTGTGATGATGCAGTTCAAATTAAGAAATCCATCTAAGGAATTTTCAGCGCCAACACTACCAATAGGAGTAGGGCGTGAATCCATTAGTTTTGAATGCAGGAAAGGGAATATAGAAAAATTGATGGAAGAGCTGGGAAAAATTAAAAAGAGGTTTGAAAAAAGGGAAGAATGAGGCAAGAAGAGTATATACGTTTTAAAAAAGATAATACGGTTTCATTGGATGAAAACCGAGAATATGTCATTTATCGAGACTATAAAGAGGTTAGATTTCCTGTTGATGATATAATAAAAGAAGCAGTTTTAAGCAGAGTAGATTTTGAGAAAATCAGCGAAGAGTGGGATGAAAATAGCTCACCTTTCTTTACTGTGAATCAAAAAACTTCTCCTCTGACCCCCGCAGATATAAAGACCCTAGACATAGTTTCGGATTTAAAAGGTTTAATCGAAGACGTAAAAGAGAATTTTGATGACATAATGGACAGACAAATATTCTTCTTTGAATTCAAGGAAAAACTAAACGAATTATGGAAGATAAGCAAGGGCGACATGAAAAAAGTTGCGCTCCGATTGGAATACGCCATAAAAAACTTAAAATCAGAGAGACTGGAAGAAAAACAGGTAGCTGCGTTAGCAGAGGTAATAGAAGTTTTGGGTAGATCCGGGGGAAAGGGGAAAGAAGAAATACAAAAGGTATTGTTAGACGCTGGGATATTCACAGTTCCGAAAATAGAGGGTTTAACCGAATTATATGTCGATGATTGCTGACAAACTGTTTCTGGAGACGCCAATACAAATAGAAAAGATTTTTGGAAGAAGGAGCAAAGATATTTTTGATTTTTTGAGGGATAAAGAAGCTTTAACCTCTAATTATGTGTTGATGGAGTTCAAAAGAACTATTTTAAAGGATTGTATACTTTTATATTCGTTTTTAAAAGAGGAAAAGAGGTTAGAGGACACTTTTAGGAGAATATCGGAACTAAGGGATTTTGAACA
>JAYEOC010000087.1:0-10394 GCA_034722635.1 Methanobacteriota archaeon | reverse complement strand
GTAGCCTCTTGAATAGTCGTCTTCAACAGAGATTTGGTATATTAGCGACCCGTTTCCGAGCGTAACCTCCATGGTATCTGCGTGATACATGACGTGTGGCCTGGGTTTTTCATAAAATTTCACTTTTCCAGCAATTTTATAAGATTTATACCGCTCAGGGTCGAGAACACGCAAAATGCTCATTGTAGAAACGTGAACATCAAATTCATTCGAGAGAAGTAAAGATAAATTCCATGTGCCAAGCTAGGGGTATTGCTGGTTTCTTTCTTTAATTGCCTCTATTTCCATTACGGTTAACGGCTCTGTACGTTTAGAATCAACATTTGGATTTGTCAGAGGATTTGTCAGAGGGTTCGTGTAGACATTGGATATTCCACACACCTTATCTACTCCTTAAATCCCTGTTTTTGGACTTGAATTATTATCCTCTTTTTCTACGTTGTTTTTTTTGAACGCCGCCCCCGTTGTCTATTTATCTGATGTCGCTGCAATATCCGTTCAATTGTTCTGACAGTCTTGTCAAATCCATACCGCTCTGTAACTATGTCCCAAATATCATTTGCGTCCAATTCCTTATTATCTGAGGCTATCTGTACTATTTTTGTCTCAATATCCTCTGGTGTCTTGTTGTAAGGCACACCAGCACCAGCTTTCTTATTAATCAAACCCAGAAACCCATCTCTTGCATATCTGTTAGACCAATGGTAGTATGCTCCAACAGAGATGTCATACACCTCAATTATATCCTTTAGTTTCACTCCAAACATCTCATGTGCTAATATCATCTCATGCCTTTTTTCAACATTTTTCCCAATTTCAGGGGATAACATTTGGATCATTGGCATATCACCATATATGTCATAGATCCTATCCTATATATTCTATTAAAGTTGTCGTTTAAGTGGAAAATATACATTTGTTATAGTACACTCATAGAAAGCGAATTACTCGAATATTTCTTTTACCGGGTGAACCTTATAGATGAAACAAAATGCGGATTGGCAAATGAGGAAGTGCATAAGAACAAAACTTATTCCTTGAATCTAAGCTGTAAAAGGGAAGAAAAGAAATGCGAAATAGATGCTTTTGTTCTGAAAACAAAAAAGCGAGAGGGAGAAAGAATTGTTGGAAATTAGGTGACTGTATAATTTCGCTCGAAGCGCAGAAAGGCTATAAGATTTTTACAACAGACAATCATATTGAGAAGGAGATTTTATTGCTACAAGATTTAAAACATGCTACAACCCATCATTTTTGAGGTAACGAACATGACATCACCAATACATATACAGAACCGAAAATACGCGACTGAAATAACCGCGGCGAATGAAGGAGAACGAGTGAGCATCGCGGGCTGGGTGCACGAGAAGCGAGACCTTGGCGGCGTCTTCTTCCTCATCGTGCGAGACCGGAGCGGCTTTGCTCAGGTTACGCTGCCCCGTAAAAAGACCGAAAAGGAGCTGTTTGAACGTGTGAAACGAGTGCCGCGGGAATCCGTGGTGGCGATAGAAGGCGAAGTAAAGCGCGAGCAAAAAGCGCCGAATGGCTTTGAGATATTACCTGCACGAGTGGAAGTGCTGAGCGAGGCATCGCAGGTTTTGCCGCTGGACACAACAGGCAAAGTCGGTGCGGAGCTGGATACGAAATTGGATGCACGATTCATGGACTTGAGAACCGAGAGGACAAAGCATATATTCGTTATTCGGAGCCGAATCCTAAAAGCGATACGGGATTTCCTGGATGTGCGCGGGTTTATAGAATTAAACACGCCGAAGATCGTGAGTGCCGCGACAGAAGGCGGGACCGCGCTATTCCCAATATCGTATTTTGAGCGAGAAGCGTTCTTAAACCAGAGTCCACAGTTGTACAAACAGATGCTTATGGCTTCCGGGTTTGACCGCGTGTATGAAATCGCACCGATATTCCGCGCGGAGGAGCATGACACCACGAAACACCTGAACGAAGCGACTTCGATAGATGTGGAAGTGGCATTCGAGGACCATGAGTACGTGATGACGCTATTAGAGGAGCTTATTGCGTTTGCATATACAAATGTAGTGGATTATCCGGGTTTAGCAAAGCTGGATTTGAACCTGGAAGTGCCGAAGGTGCCGTTCAGACGTATAACATATGACGAAGCGATAGAACTACTTTCTGGCGTGGGTGAGGAGATAGTATGGGGCGAAGACATCGGCACTTCTGCGGAACGTACCCTGGGCAAGATAATAGGCGAGCTCTATTTCATCACGGATTGGCCATGTGCGATAAAGCCGTTTTATGCGCAGCCCGCGGGAGAGGGAAAAGACACCTGCAATGCGTTTGACCTGATGCACCCAAGATTAGAACTCTCTTCGGGCTCGCAACGTGTACATTCATACGAATTGTTGAAGCAGCAGATAGAATCCAAAGGTTTGAGTGCCGATAGCTTTGAGTTTTATCTTGATTCTTTCCGTTATGGTATGCCGCCACATGCCGGTTGGGGGCTTGGTGCGGAAAGACTGTTGATGTGCATGTTAGAGATAGAAAACATAAGGGAAGTGGTGCTTTTTCCTCGCGATAGAAAAAGGCTGGTGCCATGATGCGTACGAAAGGAAAAAACCAAAAAATTTATATATAGATTGTAACAGAATATTCAGCAGGGGTGAGAAAGGTATGGCGACTGAAGCTGAAGCTGATGAAGAAAAAGTAAAAGAAGCAGAAGAAGTAGAAGAAGTAAAAGAGGCTGCAGAAGTAAAAGACGCAGGAAAGGCTAAGGATACGAAGAAGCCTGGATCAGAAACGGAAGAAGCGACAAGGCACGTGATGGAATCAATAAGAGATTCGGTTGAGAAATCACTTTTAGGCCAGATAGAAGAGAAAGAGGTGGACGTGATTCCGGAAGCGTTAGTGATAGGGGGCGGAATAGCGGGGATGTATGCCGCACTGGACATTGCGGATGCGGGATTCAAGGTGCATCTGGTGGAAAGATTACCTTCCATTGGTGGACACATGGCACAGCTTGATAAGACTTTCCCAACGCTTGATTGTTCCGCATGTATTCTAACGCCACGACTGGTGGATGTAGGTGCGCACCCAAACATAAACCTGATGAGTTATTCAGAGGTAGTAGGTGTGGAAGGGGCAATAGGGAATTTCAAAGTGAAGGTACTGAAGAAGGCGCGATTTGTAGAAGCGGATACTTGTACCGGTTGTTCCACATGCGAAGAAGTTTGTAGATTGAAGGGCAGATTTCCAAACGAGTTTGATGTAGGTTTGATGAAGAGAGCGCCAATATATAGACCATTTCCATTTGCAATTCCCGCTATTTATACCGTGGATGCCGAGACTTGTTTGATGCAAAAGAAGGGCAAATGTGGAAAAGCCACGCTTGAAAGCACAGTAGAAGCGGTAAAGAAGAAGGAGCGAGGCGAGGAAGTAACAAAGAATGAAGCCCCTCCTTGTGTTATAGCATGTGATACAATGTCCATACGCCACGACATGAAGGATGAGATAGTGGAGCTAAATGTAGGTGGGATAATAGTAGCAACAGGTTATGACATCATTGAGCCGGAATGTATGCCGGAATACAAGTATGGTGTATATCCAAACGTGGTTAATGGTCTGGAGTTCGAACGTTACTCATCTGCGAGCGGGCCCACAATGGGTAAAATACTGGTAGGAGATCTGCCAGAGCCGAAGGATGCGGTATTCCTGTCCTGTGTCGGTTCGCGAAACTCGCAGACCGGGTACGAATATTGCTCTCGTGTATGTTGCATGTACATAGCGAAACAGGCGCATCTGCTCGAAGAGAAAGTCCCGGACTGTAACATAACCGTTTTATATCAAGACGTGCGGGCATTTGGAAAAGGGTTCGAGGAATTCTATGACCGGGTGAAGGGCGAAGGACTCAGCTATCGCAGGGGGCTTGCATCTGAGATATACAAGAAACCCGGCAGTAACAGAGTGGTAGTGCGCGCAGAAGATACAATGCTGGGCGAGCCGATAGAACTTGAAGCAGACCTTGTGATACTTGGTGTGGGTTTGAAACCGAGTGAAGGCACGGACAAGTTATTGGAGATGATGGGTGTTTCACGGACGTCGGATAATTTTGCAAAAGAAGCACATCCAAAACTCAGACCTGTTGATACAGATGTAGCCGGTGTTTTTGTGACCGGATGCGCACAAGGACCAAAAGATATTCCGGACAGCGTAGCGCAAGCAAAAGGTGCGGCTGGTGCACTTCTTTCGGTATTAGCCCGTGGTAAAGCAAAGATAAGACCCACGGTAGTAGAGATAGAAGAAGAGCGGTGTATAGGGACTAAGTCGTTGGTAGAAATGGCGGAGAATATAGGGGCATAATAAAGGAGACAAAAAAAATGGCTGAAGAAGAATATGATTACACAAAAATACCGCCGGTGGGCAATGTAGATGGAGTAGCGGCAGGTGCTACTGGAGAAGCCCCCCGAATCGGCGTTTATGTATGCCACTGTGGTATAAACATAAAGATGGCGGTAGATGTAGATGAGGTGATGAGGTATGCAGCGTCTTTGCCGAACGTTGTTGTGGCGCGGCATTACATTTTTATGTGCTCGGACCCGGGTCAGGACTTGATAAGGAAAGATCTCGCTGCGGGTACGGTTAACCGAGTAATAGTGGCTTCTTGTTCACCGAGAATGCACGAGCCCACGTTCAGAAAGACTTGTGCAGATTCGGGCTTGAACCCGTTTTACTACGAAATGGCGAACATCCGGGAGCACTGTAGCTGGCCACATGGCGATTTTCAGAAAGAAGCGACAGAGAAGGCAAAGTCATTGGTAAGTAGCGCAGTTGCGAGGTGTACGTTATTGGAGCCGATAGAGGAAGTGGTGGTGGATGTGACGCCGGAAGTGCTGGTGATAGGCGGCGGCGTAACAGGGATGTACGCGGCACTGGATATAGCAAATGGTGGGTACAAGGTGCATCTGGTGGAAAAAGAACCGTCTATTGGAGGACACGTGGCACAATTAGACCGTTTTTTCCCGACTCTCGAGCGAGCGACTTCGCTCCTGACACCGCGGATGATAGAAGTGGGCGCACATCCGAACATAAATCTGATGGCATATTCTGAGGTTGAAGAGATAAGCGGCTATATCGGTAATTACGACGTAAAGGTAAAGCGGAAGCCGCGATACATAGATTCAGCGAAATGTAAAGATTGCACGCCCTGTATAGAAGCATGTCCGGTGAAGGATATACCAGATGAATTCAACGAGGGCATGAGTACAAGAAGCGCGATCTACATACCGTTCCCGTTTGCGGTTCCGCCGGCTTACACGATAGATACGGAACATTGTTTACTACTAAAAGAGGGCAAGTGTGGCGATGCCACGCTGGAGACAATAAAAGAAGGCAAAGCAGTACCACCCTGTATGGCGGCATGTCCCGGTGCAATAGATTTCGAGCAGAAAGAGGAGATCGAGGAGTTAGCCCTTGGAACTGTAATAGTGGCAACCGGATATGACCTTGTGGATCCGCGAGTGACACCGGAATACAAGTATGGCGAGTATCCAAACGTGATTACAAGCTTAGAGTTTGAGCGGTTGACTTCTCCAAGTGGACCCACAGGTGGCAAGCTCGAGCTAAACGGAAAAGAGCCGAAGGACATTGTGTTCATAAGTTGTGTCGGATCAAGGAACAAGCAAGTAGGTAATGAATACTGTTCACGGGTATGCTGTATGTACATAGCGAAACAAGCGGCACAGGCGAAGGAGCAACTGCCGGACGCGAATGTAACGGTGACTTTCCAGGACGTGAGAGCATTTGGAAAAGGTTTCGAGGAGTTTTACGGTGACGTAAAGATGGGCGGTGTTTTATACACGAGAGGGCTGCCCAGTGAGATCTACAAGAAACCGGGCAGTGACCGGGTGGTGATACGAGCCGAGAACACGCTGCTTGGCGAGCCGTATGAACGAGAAGCGGACATAGTTGTACTGGGTATGGGCTTGAAGCCGAATAAAGGTGTGGAGCCAATAATAAACATGCTGAAGCTATCCAAATCCGTGGACGGGTTCTTGATGGAGGCACACCCAAAACTCAGGCCTGTGGATACAGCGACCGATGGTATTTTTATCGCGGGATGCTGTGCAAGTCCAAAGGACATAACCGACAGCATAGCACAGGGCAAAGCGACCGCTTCGGGGTCATTGCTATATCTGGTACAGTTGAAGGCGAAGATAGAACCAGCAATATCGCAGATAGATGCGGAGGTTTGTATAGGCTGCGGGACTTGTGCCGAGGGCTGCCCGTACGGTGCGCTTGAACTTGACGAGATACAGCACGTGATGGTGGTAAACGAAGCAGTTTGCAAGGGCTGTGGCGGTTGTAATGCGGTCTGTCCTTCAGGAGCAGCGACCATGAAGCATTACCGCGACAGGCAGGTATATGCGCAGATAGATGCGTTGACGGAGATAGGGCTGCATATAGAGATGGCTACTGCGGGAGCAGAAGTTGCAGCCACGGAGCCGGAAGCTGCGGAAGCTGCGGAGGACGAACAGGTAGCAGCGGAGGAGTGAGTTTCACTCCACTCTTTTTTTATTGTATATAAAGTATTTTTTGCCACCGAGTACACCGAGAGCACCGACTATTTTCCCGCTGCTCTGTGGTCTCTGTGGTCTCTGTGGCTATCATTTTCGATTTTCTTTCTCGTTGTATATACAATATAACTTCTAACTATTTAGGACGCAGATTACACGGATTTACGCAGATTTACGCAGAAAATCAACTGCCCTACGTTAAACTTCCGGTTTCGTGCCCAAATCTACTAAATTGCATACTCATAATTGTTTAGCTAACCACAAGATTACACAGATTTTCACGAGAGAACCATAGTGGGGGTCCAGTTTAAGGATTCTATTGGCTCTTTTATCCCATGCTAAGCCAAAATCTTGTGTAATCTCGTGGAATCTCGTGGTTTCTTACCCCGCTACTGTACAAATACGAATATTCTAACAATCTCCTCCGTCAATTCCGTATATTAAAAATCTAGATTATCCGCGTGCATCTGCGTCCGTCGATAATAAAATATTATGCGTTCTTGTTTCGTGTGGATATGTTCGAGTTTGAGCTGAGTTGTGAGTGTATCACTCGTTCCGAGGCGATGACCACGAATCGCTTTTTTGTATAAGTGCCGCCGTTCCCCTTCAGGAGGCGAGCGGGGAAAACCCGGGGTGAGTGAATTTATATTTAGTATTTGCAATTTCAGTAATTGTAATAGAAAAGCGTATAGGAGTGGTGGATCACGAATTCACAGGTGGTTGTAGTCTAAACATCTGGACAGGAAAGGTACGTGTTAATAACATATGTTTTTATGTAGTGTGCACTATGGATGTATTAGCAGGATGTGCTATGAAGGAGGGAAAAGGGAAGAATGAAAAAGAGATATGAAGAAGCAAGGGCGAACATGAAAGGGAAGATGTTGAATTGTCTTGTAGTGGCTGTTGTTCTTTTGGCGGTGCCCGCGCTTTCGGGGGCTATGATCTGCGTACAGGCTAACGGTCATCCGTCCGGTCCGGAACCTAACAAAATAGATGTGATTAGTGTAGTCCCGTCAAGCATCACGGCGGATGGGGCTTCAGAAGCTATTATAACGGCTCGTGCAATGAAAGATAATGTACCCAGTAATAACCGTACTCTTACGTTTAAGATAAAGTTAGAACCTCTGGGGGGTAATGTTTACTTGAGTACTACGGATCCTGTACATAACTATGGAAAAGTGGTGGGAAACGTGACCAACGATGAGGGATATGCGTTCGCGACACTAAAAGCAGGAGACGTGGCAGGAGATGTGAAAATTGAAGTTTATCGTGGTAATGTGTCTGATAACGTGATAGTAACGCTGGAAAAGGTGCAGCCTCCTGAGAATAAGACTAACTTTACTCTTGAATTCCTTGCAGGTCATAACATGATTTCGCTACCCGTCAACGATTCTGCGGTTACAAACGCATCGTCATTGATAGCAAAAATCGGGGCAAAGTGCACGGAAGTATTTAAGTGGGACGAATCTTCTCACGCTTGGAAGGCATACGCTCCAGGCCAGCCAACTATATTGGATTTCGACATCGGTGGCGGTGAAGGATGTTTTGTAAGCATGAGTGGACCTGTTGAGGTTTTATTCACAGGACAGGGTTGGGATTCGCCATTCACAATGTCACTGATCGAGGGACACAACATGATCGGCATACCAGTTAATGACTATTCAGTGACAAACGCATCGTCATTGATAGCAAAAATCGGGGCAAATTGCGCAGAAGTATTTAAATGGGACGAATCTTCTCACGCTTGGAAGGCATATGCTCCCAGCCAGCCAACTATATTGGATTTCGACATCGGTGGCGGCGAAGGATGTTTCGTGAGCATGACAGGCCCAGCAGAAGTTACATTTGAAGGAGTCCCTTGGCGCGACTAAAAGATGAAAAAAGCAATAAATATAAATACCTATTTATCTAAGTAAGTAGAGATGAATAGGAGGTGAAAGCGGAAAAATGAAAAATAAAGGGATACGTATATGGCTAATAGGCGCAGTAGTATTTGCTACTCTCCTTGGATTGATAGCGGTAGCACCGACATTGGCAGATACCACACCACCGACTGTACAATATATAGAACCACCAACACCCGCAAATAATTCAGAAGTTGGAACCAGTGTGAATATCAGTGCAAGTGTAACGGACCAGAGTGATAATGTTTCAGTAGTCTTTTTGAATTGGGACGGGGAGAATAAGACGATGCCCATGATTGGTGATAACACATGGTCTATGACCATAGAGAACTTGCAAAGTGGAAACAGCTACACTTTCAAAGTTTATGCAAACGATACAGACGACAACTGGGCTATGAGTGAGACACGGATTGTGAGTGTTAGTTTTAAACCTGGAGGAAACTTCTCAATTGATTTCGTAGCAGGTTATAACATGATTACCTTGCCACTCAACGACACTTCGGTTACGAGTGCATCAACATTGATAACAAAAATCGGTGCAAATTGCGGAGAGGTATCGAAATGGGACAGTTCAACTCAGGAATGGAAGATGTATGCTTCGGGACAGCCACCAATATTTGATTTCGATATAGCTGGTGGAGACGGATGCTTCGTGGACATGAGTGGCCCCGTAACTATTGAATTTACAGGAGAGGGGTGGGAATCACCGTTCACAATATCTCTGGTTGAGCACTACAACATGATCGGTATTCCAGTTAATGACACATCAGTGACAAATGCATCAACATTGATAACGAAAATCGGTGCAAATTGCGGAGAGGTATCGAAATGGGACAGTTCAACTCAGGAATGGAAGATGTATGCTTCGGGACAGCCACCAATATTTGATTTTGATATAGGTGGTGGAGATGGATGCTTTGTGGGCATGACAGGACCCGCAGAGGTAACATTTGAAGGAGAGCCTTGGCAAAATTAGGCGTGAAAGGGGAATATAAATGATGCTCTTATTAGAGTAAAGAAAACATAGGAGGTGAAAAAAACAAAAATGGAAAAAGAAATGAAAAGCATAGCAGTAGGTATGGTAGTATTAGCGGTATTTTTCGGGATGATCGCGCCGGTTCAGGCACAAACATATCAAGTATGGGGATATGTTTTTGATAGCGATGGGACGACACCCGTGGTTGGAGCTACAGTCAACACAACGGATGTCACTAATGGCGCGATGTCAAATACAACTTCTCTAGAAGGAGGAGCTTATCAGGCAACATATGGACCGCCAGCAACAGAAGTCGTTAACATAGGTGATACATTTCAAATTGTTGCAACTTTCGGAGATAAAACAAATACGACTACGATAACAGCAACAGGGAGCCCACAACAAGTTAATGTGATATTAGATGGTGGAGCACCAGGACCAACAATCGAATCATACACAATTTCAAACAGCACGATAACACCACCACAGACAACAGAGATAGATGTGGAATTCTCGGAAACGGTATCATACCTGATTGCCATAGAAAGCGAAACAAGCACAGTATATGACTGGACCGGCGATGCCAAGAATCCAGAAGCTAAAGTATGGAATGGAACATACAAAGCAGATGGTACGGTTGTTCCGGCAGGCGACTACACTGTGAATGTTACAGGGACAAACACAACAACCGAGCAGAGTGTGACCGATACATCAAAAGTTATCAAAGTGGAAAGAGACGAGAACTACGGAGTTGACCTGAGTGTTGACATACCATCACAAACAGTAAAACCGGATGAGATTGCAACATACACGTTGACGGTGGAGAACACAGGGGATATGATGGACAACTACACACTGGACATAGTAAACAAAGACAATGCGACAGTTGTGAGCCTGAGCAAGGACGCAATAGCGAACCTGGGAGCAGGCGAAAGCGAGGATGTTCTGCTGAATGTGAGTGAC
>JAYEOC010000086.1:0-10409 GCA_034722635.1 Methanobacteriota archaeon | reverse complement strand
TGTTTCCTACCGATAAAACTATTTGCAGCAGTCAGTTTCATGCCGTTATGTTCTGAGATGTAACACAAAAAAGTATGAAAATCGCTTAACACGGTTGTACGGCTTGCGCTTAACTCTTCTTTTGAAACTGCACAACTCAGTTTTTGATCCACCTCAAATGGCTGCTCGTAGTTCACTTCCAGCTCGTATTCGTCATATTCCTGCATAAACCAACTTCTGAAGTCCTCTTCCCAGGTATCACTGTCCGGCTCGAGTTCATAGTAAGATTCAAATCTGCGGATGTATCTTTGAGTGTTTTTACATGCCGCGAGGAGATCATCCAATTGTTCTTTTTCCATGCAGCCACGTTCATACAGGAACTTGCCGAATTTCTTGAACGCGACAAGAATCGAACGAACATCACTCTTGCTACTCCCGACTTTTCGGATATACCAATTACCGAGATAATCTTCGATGTCAGAGCCTGTAACCTTCAGAAGGCTCTTTTCCTCGTATCCAAGGAAGTAGTTGTTTGCAAAAAAGCCAATTTGATGTTTGTGCACTAAAGCAGTCTCTTCGCTTAATCCTTTTTCGTGCTTTAGATAGTTGTAAAACGCTTCAACAATTCTTTCCGCTTCCGCTTCTAAATCTTCAGGGTGCATCTTTTTTATTTGCATTTCGCGTTTATAAAAACTCATCCAGAGTCTTGTGCTTACCTATTCTATCTTTGTGCTCATAACTGTTCTCAAGGTCTATTATATGTATTACCGTGTGACCACGTAGTTTAAGCGCATCCGAGATGAATCTGCGATGACACTGTACGGCGAGAAGTTCAGCACACATGATTGCCACCCTCTTAGAAGATATGAGTGTTTCAAGGTAAACCAAACCAGTCCCAAACTCTTTTGTTGCCATATACTTTTTGTAGCCACCCTTTCGGTAACCGCCGAGCTCGGTAACGTGATGATATTCTATACCGTTGCGATTCAAAAACGGTTTCAGGTTTTCCTGATTAAAGTGCTTGTATCTTGACTTAGGGTACCGCCTCACATCTGCTATTACCTCTATATGGTATGCTTCAAGCAAGTTCACGAACGCTTCGATGCCCCTTTTACTCGTCCCGATAGTCCATAATTTCAATTTTTATCATAACTATTTAGTTTTTGTAATAATAAAAGCTGTCGATGTTCATAGCACACGACAAACAAGGCGTCACATATTAGTACGCCACTTTTTGTGCTCGTTATAGGCACCTTTTCGTTGTTTCGTAACAATAGAATCGTTACACACATTCTATGTATTTATATTTAAATAGTTCATCCAATCATGCTATAAAGCGAAATCGTGAAAGATGCACTACATAATCACAGAGAAGGGGACGTCCGCGAAAAGAATCGCCACTATTCTATCGGACGGAAAAGCCAAGAAAAAGAAAGTGGGGAAGATAGATGCGTACGAGTTTGATGGTAAGGTAGTTATAGGCTTGAGCGGGCACATATTTCGTATGGATTTCCCGCCGGCCTACAATGATTGGAGCAAGACAGATCCACAGACGCTGATAGATGCCGAGATAGTTACGGTTGCACTGAAGAAGGATTTGGTTAGCGCGTTACGAAAGAGTGCAAAAGAAGCCGATTCCGTCACCATAGCTACTGATTACGACCGTGAGGGCGAGTTGATAGGTGTTGAAGCTATAGACATCGTAAAAAAAGTAAACTCGTCATTGCCTATTGATCGGATGCGATACAGTGCGATAACCGAGAAGGACATAAAAGATAGTTTCGCGGCAAGAAGTGAAGTTGATTACGACCTGGCAGCTTCCGCGGAGGCACGCGAGAGGATAGACCTGATGTGGGGTGCGGCACTCACGCGGTTCATATCTATAACTGCGAATCGCTTAGGTGACGATTTCTTTTCTGTTGGTCGGGTACAATCGCCTGCGCTCGCATTGATAGTGGACAAGGAGAAAGAGATAAAGGATTTTGTTCCGCGTAAGTACTGGGAACTGCACGTGAAGTTAAAGACAGAAAAGGGCGAAATATTCGAGGTAGCACATAAAACGCAGAAATTCTGGGAGCTGGAAGAGGCAGAAACCGCGAAAGCGCGAATAGAATCAGCAGAAACAGGTACGGTACATACCGTAAAGAAAAAATCACGGGTGGATAAGCCGCCAACACCTTTTGATACGACAGGATTCATACGAGTTGCGTCTTCTATCGGATATACGCCACGGCGTGTGATGTATATTGCCGAGAGCCTGTATCTGGACGGATATATTTCATATCACCGTACGGATAACACCACATACCCGAAGACGCTGGATTTGGATGCGTTAGTGGAGCTATTCAATGCAAGCAAGGAATTTGGTGAATACGCTCGTAAGCTATCACAGAAGAAGCCATTGAAGCCAACAGCCGGTAAAAAAGAGACCAAAGACCATCCGCCTATACATCCGGTATCCGAAGTAGCCAAAGCAAAGCTTGAGAAGGATCAGTGGAAGATATACGAACTAGTGGTAAGGCGGTTTTTAGCTACGCTTTCGGACGCTGCGAAATGGGAAGATACAAATGTAAAAATAGATGTAGGTGGCGAGCCGCTGGATGCGAAAGGCAAGGTCTTGAAAGAGCCGGGTTTTCTCGCGGTGTACCCCTATCAGAAGAAGGAAGAGTTGAACATACCACCGTTGGAAGAAGGCGAGACGGTAACTATTGATGAGTTAGGGATGGTGGAGAAGGCAACGAAGCCGCCGAACAGGATCTCACAGGCAGGGTTAATAAAGAAGATGGATGAGCTGGGCTTGGGCACGAAGAGTACAAGGCATGAGATAATCGGGAAGCTGTATGACCGGCTATACGTGCAAGGTAACCCGGGCATACCTACGGAGAAGGGATTTGCACTCATTGATTCCTTAGAGAAATACGCTGCACTGATAACGAAGCCGGAGATGACAGGCACGCTAGAACAGGAGATGGACGAGATAAGTGAAGGCAAACGAAAGAAAGATGAAGTGGTGGGCGATTCAAAAGAGATGTTGAGAGCGGCGTTCAAGGAGATGATGGATAACAAGGACGAGATAGCAGACTCGCTTAAAGATGCGTTAAAAGATGCTAAAATCGTAGGTACATGCCCAGAATGTGGCGCTAATCTCTTCTGGGCTACATCGAAACGGAGGAAGCGATTCGTGGGCTGTACGAATTATCCGACCTGCAGTTTCTCGCTGCCGTTACCGCCTGCCAGTTCCGGGAGACTGGTCGTGACCGGGGATAAGTGTGATGTGCACCCTACTATGCTTAAGCTGAAGATAATAAAGAAGGGCAAGGGCAAGGGCAGACCCTGGGAGCTTGGATGCCCGTATTGTAACTTTCTGGCGTGGAAAGCTACGAAAGAAGTGGATAAAGAAGATGACGAAGACAAGAAAAATTCAAAAATAAAATCCACAAAGGCTACAAAGGCCACAAAGGCCACAAAGGCCACAAAGGCCACAAAGGCCACAAAGGCCACAAAGGCTACAAAGGCTACAGAGAGAAAATAACTCAGTGCTCTCGTGTACTCTGTGGCAGAAAAAAACTGTATATACAATACAAAAGCATAGGGGGGAGGGGGTGAATATTCCCTATGGCGAGTAGCCCCCCAGAAAATCATATCTGCTTAATTCCACCAGTGTGTAACTGAAAATGGACGGTAACTTGACAAACACAAAAGAGCCCTTAACTATTTTAAACACCGTGTTCAATCACAGCTCTTTTCGCTCATGCCAGGAAGAAATAATTGATAATGTCTTAGCCAGAAGGAACACGCTTGCCATTCTACCCACGGGCGCCGGGAAATCCATCTGCTTTCAAATACCGGCATTAATCTTTGACGGTCTGACAGTGGTTGTAAGCCCGTTAATCGCGCTGATGAAAGATCAGGTGGACCACCTGGAGAAGAAAGGAGTGCCGGACGTGGCGTATATCAATTCTATGCTCGACCAGAGCAAAAAGGAGCGCATATACGAGCTTTTAAAAAATTCGAGATTGAAGATGCTGTATGTCGCACCCGAAACGTTCGTGGATAATAAATTAATGGCTTTATTGCAGTCTTGTAATATCTGTTTAATCGCGATAGACGAGGTGCATTGCATTTCTATCTGGGGTCATAACTTCAGACCCGATTATCTGCACCTTAAAAAGGTGATTAAGGCGCTGAATAATCCACCGGTCTTAGGTTTAACCGCCACCGCTACAACAACAGTTGAAACTGATATACCCGTTCAACTGGGCGTAAAATGTGACGTTTTTAACGACAGCTTTGATAGAAAGAACCTATTGTTTTCTGTTTTAGCGTTGAAAAACAACGTAAGAAAAGAGGTATTCGCCCGGGACATCTTAGATAAGCTGAAAGGGTCTGTCATCGTATATGTGAATTTCACGAAGACCGCGGAGGAGTTAGCTAATTTTTTGAGGGCTAAAGGCTTGGACGCAGCGTTTTATCACGGTAAAATGGAAAAAGAAACGCGGAAAAATGTTCAGAACGATTTTATGGTAGGGCAAACAAGAATAGTAGTTGCCACCGGCGCTTTCGGGATGGGCATAGATAAAGAAGACATAAGAGCGATAATCCATTTCAACTTGCCGAAATCTATAGAGGACTATTATCAAGAAGTGGGTCGTGCAGGACGGGACGGCAATATCGCCAACTGCATATTGCTTTATTCCGAACGAGACGAGCTAAAACTGAGGGAATTGATCCGGTATAACACGCCATCACGTGAACAAACAAAGGCGGTACTTGAGTTCTTGATGAACAGCAAGGGCAGTACGATTTACGTAAATGTGAAGCGGTTGTCGCACGATTTGGGGATTAATGAGGTACCGGTCAGGTTAATGCTGTACCATCTTGAGGAGAAAGACGTGATAAAAACCATGTTCAAGATTTTCCGGCGTGCTAAGATACAGTTGAATGATACGGACTTAGATGGCAGAACAGACTTTGAACGGATACTCAGCAGCGGCTATTTCATAGCAGATACCTGGCAGGATTTGGAAGCTTTAAGTGCAGCAGTTGGGTTGTCAATCCAGAAGCTAAACTGGCTATTTCGCGATTTGTGTGCGGCGGGTAAGATAGAACTGGAAGAAAGGGATATTTGCATACCGGTAGAAATAAAACACGGTATAACCGGAATTGATGTAGAGGACATTCAGGACATCTTTCTGGAATTGGAGTATAATGGTCTAAAGAAGATAGACAGAGTAGTAGAGTATGTAAATAGCCAAGAATGCAGGAGGAAGTTCATCCTGAATTACTTCGGTGAGGAGTACAATCGGATGTGTAACGCTTGTGACGTTTGCAACCCGTTTTTAAAAACGGAAAAGGGCGCGGAAACTATCAATACGAGTGCCTCGCAGCAGGAATTTGCGCGTGCCGATACGATAGATAAATGCGAGAGGGGTTCAGAGGAAACACGGGATAAATCCACCGAAATTGCTTTCGCTATTTTCGGGTTGATACACGATCTGGACTTTCAAGTCGGTAGAACGTTTTTGGCGAAAGTATTAGTAGGCTCGAAATCCAAGCAGATTTTAAATCAGAATCTTCAAGAATCGAGTTACTACGGCATCTTAAAAGGTTATACGGCAGAAGAAGTGATTGCTTTTGTGGACCAGTTGGTGGATAAGGGGTATCTGGAGAAACGGCAAGGAGGTTCACGTTTCCCAAGGCCGCTCTTATATCTCACGGATAAGGCGAAACGGGCAATCGCGGAGCAGGAAACTATTGGTTTAGAACTGCCCATAAGGACCGAGAGCGTAAAAGACGATGCAAAGACTTTAAGGGTATTTGAAGAGCTGAAGAACTGGCGTAAAGAAATTGCAGCCGCGCGAAATATACCGCCGTATTGCGTTTTTCATGATAGCACGTTGATAAGCGTGGCAAATGAATTACCGAAGGCGAAGAGAGATTTAGCACGGGTTAAAGGGATAGGTAAGAAGAAGCTGGAAGCTTATAGTGATGCGATATTGGAAATAGTACGTGCGAACGTTGAAGAATAGTTAGAACTTGTACTTTATATACAAGAACAAAGAACAGAAACATTATGAATAAGATAAAGGAGCTGGATGCTGCTTTTATAACAAACACTGACCTGAAAGAAACGCTAGAGCGTATAGGCTGGCGAACTTTCATCTCGGCGATAAAAACAGGATTCGAGCAAAGCTCTGCCGGGGATGTGGTCGCACCTGCAAAGGTATATGTTAATACAGAAGTGTCGGATATGCGATGTATGCCGGCGTATCTACCAAAATATAACAACAAGTATTGCGGTGTGAAGATAGTTTCTACTGCGCCTGAGAACAAGAAACTCGGTTTGCCTACGGTATTCGGTGAATATCTGCTCCGAGATTCTGAGACACAGCAATTAATAGCGATAATGCAGGCAGAAGAGATGACAGCATATAGAACCGGAGCTGCTACGGGCGTTGCAACCGAAGTGTTATCGCGGACGGATTGCGAGACTCTTGGTATAGTTGGCACGGGTAAACAAGCGTATTATCAGGCTAAGGCAATACTGACGGTAAGACCTTCGATTGATCGGATACAAGCGTTTGATATTAGAGACCAACAAGCGATAACGTTCAAAGAGAGTTATGAAAGAGAGTTTGGTGTTGACATAGCGGTTGTCGGTCTAAAAGACGTGATGGAGTCCGATATTGTTACAACGCTAACAGCAGCTACGGAACCTTTCATCTCTTCGGATTCGATAAAAACGGGTATGCACCTTAACGGTGTAGGTGCCGATTCGAAAACGAAGATAGAATTTGAGCCGGAAGTGCTAAAAAAAACTAAGATTGTCATTGATGATTTAGCGCAGTGCGTGCATTCGGGTGAGGTGTACCAGGGGTTGGAAAAAGGATTAGTGGCGAAAGCTGATTTAATACCGCTGGGTGATGTATTGCTAGGTAAAGCGAAGGGCAGGACGAGCGCGGAGGATACAACGTTCTTCAAGTCAACGGGCGTTGCATTTGAGGATTTAATCACGGCGATATTGGTTTTTGAGTATCTGGTTTTATATGCTCATAACTATTGATTGTTATCAGACATAGCGCAGATGAAAGGCCAATTCACGGGTAGGATAAAAGCGTGAAAACAGCAGGGGCGAAAAAGAAGAATAATGAATAAACAGAAAAAGGGATTGGCAACCGGTTTGAGCATGCTGGTACTGTTTGTTGTTTTCGCAACTTTTGCAACGTTTGCAACGCAGGCATCAACACCGCTTGTTACCAGCTTCGGCATTGAGGATACAAGCGGATACAAAGACACCTATGTATTGATACCCGTGAATATTACAAATGTGCAGAATGGACCAATTCCTGCTGTTGTATTTAATGTATTATACGATAACAGCGTCTTAAACGTCGTGGACGTTCAGAGAGGCGCTCTTACTTCCAATTGGAAAGACCCGTCTTATTGTAATTATGAGTGGGGCACCCGAATCGCGTTAGTTTATGATGCAAACAGTAAACAGCCGATACCAAGCGGTTCTAGTGGCTCGGTGGTAGTGCTAAATTGCAGTGTTTGTGGTTCCGGTGAAACGAGCAAGCTGGAGTTTTTTGATGTGCAATTAGCGGAAGGTGAATCACTATATCATGTAGGAACTGCGTCTGCGAAGAACGGTACGTTTACCCTGTTAGAGTATGGGTTAATACAGGGGATGGTAACCCACCTTAGGGGTAGGAGGATAGGTGGAGTAGCGGTTACCTTAACAGCACAGGATTCGGGTGTAGTTCCGAGGAATACAACCACAAACGAGACTGGTTATTACAAGTTCACAAATGTTGAGGTTGGGGATTATTTCCTGAAGTTCTCACATCCAGATTTTGTGGATAATTCAACAGAGTTGACAGTACAGTCTGGCGAAACAAAAGAGGTAAACGTTAAACTAGAGGTACCGTGAGCAGCGACTTAACCGCTAACGGTAGGTATTACTACTGATGCGGGAGACTTAGTAATGGTGAAAGGTGTTACTAAGGGCAATATAGATTTATGTAGATGGGCACAACAAACTGCGTTTTCCTTTTTCTTTGCCCGCTTGATGATCTCTCTTTCATTCACATTCAATCCTTGTCCTTCTGGCCGTCCACACTTTTTTAGTGAGATGTCCTGGTGATACATGCGCCAGTACGCACACCCTCGCTTTACCGTGGAGATATGCCCCCCCGTATCTCAAGTGCGACACTCCGTGTGCTATTATCCCGTATTTTGTACCTCACAATGTATTTTACCTCCCTTCCGTTCGCACAACCGACTATCCCTTCGCTTTCCGGTGGTTAACCTCATGTGTGTATAGGAGGTCAAACATTGCGGGTCTAAGCATCGAGCATTTGAACTCCATAAACACGGTCGGATCCGCCATAGTTTATAGACCCGCATCTTGCATCCCCGCAACTAAACAAGTACAACTTTTCTTAGTCTAAACTAATTGTTTGTATATGCTCACTTTTATCGGACTTGGACTATACGATGAAACGGACATAACATTGAAAGGGTTAGAAGCGATAAGAGCGGCGGATGCCGTTTATGCTGAGTTTTATACCGCACCGTTGGGTGGTAAAACGCTAACAAAGATGCAAGAAGTTTATGGCAAACGGATTTTTGTGCTAACCCGCAGCGATTTGGAGGACAACGCAGAAACGGGCATTTTGAAGCTTGCAAAGACACAGAACGTGGTTTTACTGTGTGGTGGTGACGCAATGATTGCGACAACGCACGTGGATTTGCGGCTTAGAGCAATAGACCGCGGAATAGAGACGCGGCTAATACACGCACCGTCTATATCATGCGCAGTTGCAGGTTTATGCGGGCTTCAGAACTATAAATTCGGTAAATCCGCAACTGTCTCTCCGCCATACAACGAAGATATATCCGAGGTGCCTTACGATACCGTATTAGCAAACAAGGAGCGGGGCTTGCATACTCTGCTCTATCTGGATATTGATATGAGCCTAAACGCTGCGTTACGGCTATTGGAATCAGTAGAGGAGAAACGGGGTGCCGAAATGCTGAAGAACTGTTTAGCTGTGGGTATAGCACGAGCGGGCTCGGCGAAACCAGTGGTAAAGGCGGATTCTTTTGCGGCATTAAAGGACTACCAATTTGGTGCACTGCCACATGTGCTTGTCGTTACCGGTGATCTACATTTCCTTGAGCAAGAAGCGTTGGTTAAGATTGCGCATGCGCCTGAGGGAACACCCAGTAAATAGTTTACCCATTTTGATAAAAATTTAAAAACTACACTACTTCAAATCTGTGTGAATCAGCGTGAATCGGTGTCTTAAAAATCATTGGAAAATGATACAGATGTCTGTATGCACTCATTTCGTCTTTGATTGCCGAGCTTGCTTAAAAGATTTGTACCATAAGAAAAGACCAAGAATTCCGAGTATATATCCCAGACCCGCAAAGACTCTGAGATAAAGCGGGAATTCACTTTCCGGTTCACCCGCGGCAGCAGCTAGATTGACCGTCTTCTCATTCCTGTGACCTGTTGATTCAACAACAACCAGCCAGTCCTTCCCATATTTCGGATCAAAGCTAAACATACCGTTTTCGTCCGTCTTACCCTCTACATACAGCTTGCCATCAGGATAGAATACTTCAACATCTCCATCCTGTACCGGTGTAGCCGTCAGACCGCCGTAATATGCCTCGATGTAAACCGACTCAATCCCATAATCTACGACTAAGGCATGCCCTGATACAACAGCGGGACTCACTGCTACAATAACAAGAATCGCCAGTATCAAACCGCTCTTCATCATAATCCTCCTGATCTTTTCCGTACCAAAAGAACAGCGATAAGCACAATTAGCCCTACTGTTGTGATTATTCCGGCTGCTGGTGACTCAGGTGTTGTATCGGCCTTGGGGCTGGCTGAGTAGTCCCCTTTCTCCGTGGGCGGGAAAGACTCGAATACCGGTACGACTAAGATGCTGCGCTCCATCACACCCTTACCAAAGGCCGCAATAGCCCATACCCCCGGTTCATCGAGCGTATATACAAAATCACCATCTGAATCGGTCTTTACCTGTCCTTTCACCATCATCCAGGAGTCCAGCGGGTAGATCGCTTCAGCTTTCTTGAGCACCTCTGGATCATCGCTCAGACGATACTTTACGACAAAAACCGTTGTGTTTATGAGTGGTTCTCCATCCTGAAGCGCCCTTGCTTTGAATACCGTCCCCTCTTCGAGCCCGTAAGGACGTATGTAAGGGATTATCTCGACCTTATCACCAACTTCCGCATCCCATCCATTCCAGGATGCCTGACCGCAGTGAATTACCGCCTTTGCATGATCAACAAACTCACCTTTAATCGCAGATACATTCATCGCGGCATAAACAATGTAATCTCCCCGCTTATCAACAGTGAAAGAGACGTTATACGCCTTTACCCCC
>JAYEOC010000085.1:0-2627 GCA_034722635.1 Methanobacteriota archaeon | reverse complement strand
AATCCAGCCGTAACTTCTCCTTCAGCTCATACAATTTATTCAACGCCTCGATTGGCGAAGTCTTCTCCAGATTCAGTATTTTCAACTCCTCAACCACGGGATGCGATTGCACCACAAATTCCTTCGTCACTTCTGCACTCTCAGCTCCCGCGCTCGCTTCTAATAATTCACTTCCCTGTTCTACCTCGCTTTCCATCCGTCTCAAATTACGCTTTGCATTCTTCACCACCATGTCCGGCAACCCAGCTAGTTTCGCAACTTGTATCCCATAACTTTTTGAGCCGCGTCCTTCTACTACTTTCCGTATGAAATAAATATCATCTCCCGCCTCTTTTATCGAGACGTTGTAACAGTTCGTACTGTCGAGATGATCGGCGAGTGCCGTAAGCTCATAGAAGTGAGTTGCAAACATCGTCTTCGCATTTAATACAGTATTTATGTATTCAGCCACAGCCCATGCGATACTGACGCCATCAAGCGTACTCGTCCCCCGACCTATCTCGTCAAGAATGACCAGGCTTCGTTCTGACGCATTATTAAGAATATTCGCGGTTTCACTCATCTCCACCATGAACGAACTCTGTCCCATGGACAGGTCATCATAAGCGCCCACCCGCGTAAAAATACGGTCCACCACGCCTATCTTGGCATCACTCGCGGGAACAAAAGCGCCTATATGCGCCATAAGCACAATTAACGCTGCCTGTCGCATGAATGTTGACTTACCACTCATATTCGGGCCTGTTATAATCATCAACCGGTTATTATCATCGAACTGGACGTCATTAGGCACAAATCCTTCTTTCACCTCTTTCTCCACCACGGGGTGCCTGCCACCGTGTATGTGTATCGCATCACTGTCATCTACCTCGGGGCAGCAGTAGCCGTTCTCCGCGGCAACGTCTGCGAACGCTAACAGCATGTCCAGCTCCGCAACCAAATTCGCAGCTTCCTGGATCTCCTTTGCTCGTTTCGCAACTTCTTGCCTTATCTGCTCGAATAACTCGTATTCCAACTCCTTTATCCGTTCCTCGGCACTCAACGCCTTTGCTTCATACTCTTTTAAATCGTCCGTTATGTACCGTTCGGCCTCTGTTAATGTCTGTTTTCGTATATACGAATCCGGCACTTTCGCTACCCAGGACTTTCGTACTTCTAAGTAATACCCAAATACCTTGTTGTAACCGACCTTAAGCGATTTTATACCGGTCTGTACTTTCTCGCGCTCCTCGAATTCGGCTAGCCATTTCTTACCGTCTCGCTTTATCTGCCTCAACTCGTCCAGCTCGGCATTATGCCCCTCTTTTATCAGCCTGCCCTCCTTCACAGTCGCCGGTGGCTCTTCTACTATGCCGCGCTCTATAATGCGGACAATAGCCGCGAAATTCTGTTCTTTCAATTTTTTCAACATTTCAGTTATCTTCTCGGCACGACAGTTCTTTAGCAATCCTTTAAGCGCCTTTAGCTGGAGTAACGACCGTTTAAGTAATACCAGGTCCTTTCCTTTTGCACTGCCATACGATATTCGACTTATTATTCGCTCCATATCGTATATTTCCCGGAGCGACTCTTTCAATGACTCTCTTAGCAGTATCTCAGCATGGAATTCCGTTACCACTTCTTCCTTACTTTTTATCTCGTCTATATCGAGTAAAGGATACCTCAAACTCTTCTTCAACAGTCGTGAACCCATGCCAGTGAGTGTTTTGTCAAGCACACTGAGAAGCGTTCCTCGTTGCGTGCCATCACGTATGTTACTAAATATTTCCAGGTTTCGCACGGACACACTGTCTAATACCATATAATCCGATACGAAGAACGACTTAAGCGGCTTCAGGTGCGACAGCACACGCTTTTGTGTGTCCTGTAAATACGAGATTACGGCTCCCGCGGATGATATGCCTGCTTTTAACCCCACACATCCGAACCCATCCAGCGAAATCACACCAAAATGGTTTACAAGCCGGGTATACGCATTTTTGTAGTCGAAATAGTAATCGTCATAACGCGAAATTGTGCACATGCCATGTTCAATGCTAAACTCGAGTGAATCAGGAATAACAATTTCCGCGGGTTTCACACGTTCTATCTCGTTCTGTAATGGAGAATGCGTCTCGTCATCTTCTAATTCCGTCAGTGAAAACTCGCCTGTTGAGACATCTACCATGGCAACACCCACTTTGCCGTCTAAAACGTTCACGGCCATCAGATAATTGCTGAATCGCTCTTCTAAGAATGAATCCTCAATTACCGTGCCGGGCGTAATTAGCCGCACAACTTCGCGTTTCTCTATTTTTTTTGTTTCTTTATCTTCTACCTGCTCGCAGATAGCTACTTTGTAGCCTTTCTGTATCAACTGTTTTATGTATGGTGTAACCGCATGGTACGGCACGCCCGCCATCGGTATTTTTCGCGTTGCGCCTTTGCCCCTGCCGGTTGCGGTTAATGCGATGTTCAATTCTCGTGATGCTAGCTTCGCGTCTTCTCCGAACGTTTCGTAGAAGTCACCGACCCGGAATAGCACGATAGCATCGCGGTATTTCTCTTTTATCTGGTAATACTGCTGCATCATCGGTGTTTTTGGGGGCATTTTATTTACCTCTTTAGATTTTTTTATATTTTAGTTT
>JAYEOC010000084.1:0-2633 GCA_034722635.1 Methanobacteriota archaeon | reverse complement strand
CCCTATTTAACGTACGAAAAAGCGAGTTATCCACTTCCTACAGGAGAATCCCTATATGTTGTTATTGTAAGAAATGAAGGTCACGCGACTGCACATGATGTAGACATATATGCCAATATAACAGGTCAAATTAAGAATGTGATGGGTCAACGAGGACGTATTAATAGAAAAATTGAAGAATGGGTGTTTTTTTAACAGTACGTATCATTTAGTTCTAAAAATTCATCTTTCAGAGGAGGACTGCGTTACCTCCCAAGTGGAATGATGTACAGAGTTTGTTTAATAGTTAGCGAGCAGAATAATGGTAAATATCCAAATGAGATGCTAATACTAATAACACATCGGGGTGAAATAGCAACAGAGCATAAACAAAGTTGTTTTAATATTGCTTAGCTTATGATTGTATAGATAAGGCAGAGAAAAGATGTGGCGGAAAGAATTAGAAGATTGCCGTTTATGTGAATGGAAATGCGGCATTAACCGATCGGAAGCGGTAGGCGTCTGCAACGTGAAAATGCCGGAGATTGCATATACATGCCTGGCGCAGACACTTAAAAGTTACTCGGTAACACTACTCGGTTGCAATTTCCGATGCCTCTATTGTAATGCGTACAGATTATCTCAATATCCCGATACCAACTGGTACTATCGCGGTTATGTAGCCCCAAAAGAGCTCTCAAAAGAAGCGGTAGCTAAATTACGAGCTGCGGGACTCGAGAAGCTGGGTTTTACCGGTGGAGAACCGACAATACATCTACCTTATATCGAAGAAGTAGTAAAAGAGGCACGGAAAATGATGCCCGAATTGAAAGTAGGGTTTACAACAAATGGATTTGCAACCAAAGAGAGCATGAACCGTATAGTTAGTATTTGTTCTTACATTGCACTGGAGATAAACGCATTTAAGGATGATACACATCTGGCGTTAAGCGGCGCACCGGTTGAACCAGTCTTAAGAAATGCGGAATACCTCATAAAGAACAAAGCTAAAGTGCGAGCACTTAAAACCGTGGTAATACCGAAGATAAATGATTCCGAGATAGAAGAGATAGCAGAATTTATTGCCTCTTTCGATGCTTCAATACCCTACCACTTAATTGGATTCCGGCCAAGTTTTATGCTGTATTATCATCCCGGACCGTCACGGACTGAGCTGGAAGAGCTAGGCCGAAGATGTGAACGCCACCTGGAAAACGTCACCTGGGGCGGAGAATCGCCAAACCAGCTAGAATGGGAAAGTTCCGGAGCTACGCTTGCAATGAACTATGCGGAATTAGCCGGATGCGTGAGTAAAGACCGGAATTGCGGTAGATGCAGCATGAACAAAAGCTGTCCGGCAATCTTAAAAGAACCGTGGTTGAATAAGCCGAAGCGCAATTTGAAATGAACCGGAACCCAACCTATTTTATCCGGAAATGCGCCTTCCCGTTCACATTAAAAACATTATATACCCACGTATTTAATGCTTTATCACGATTTTTTAATAACAAAGAGTCTAAATAAAAAGATATTTATATTTATCACACATAGAAACTTGAGTAAGCATGACATCAAGTACAGAAACTTCAGCAGGAACTGATAAGGGAACAGCGATAAAAGCGCAATACAAAAAGTTTACCGGCCGGAAAATCATGTTTATTCTCTTTTCCCTATTCTTGATTTTTATCACCGCCGGGATAGCCGCAGCAATTGGCTCTTATCCTATACCCCTCACGGACGTGTATTCAATAATATGGCATTGTCTATTCCAGGATCCTGAGACCACGGAAGAGATAGTCGTCTGGAACCTGAGAATGCCACGGATTTTGATGGCTATTTTCGCAGGTATGGGACTTGCGATTGCGGGCACGATGATGCAAGCGATTTTAAGGAACCCACTTGCAAGCCCGTTTACGTTGGGGATCGCATCCAGTGCCGCATTTGGTGCGGTTATCGCTATCTGTTTAGGTACAGGAATTGTCACGGGTGCGTATCTAATAATAGGAAATGCGTTCGTCTTCGCTTTGATCCCTGCGTTTGTCATCATCGGCTTGACACGCTATAAACGAGCAACGCCGGAAACAATGATTCTTGCAGGCATTGCGATGATGTATATCTTCACCGCGTTGGCACAGTTAATAAATTATTTCGCAGAATCTGACGCTGTGAGGGAAGCATATTTCTGGATGGTGGGTAGTCTCAGCAGGGCGTCATGGGACGAGCTCGTAGTCCATGTAGCGCTGGGTGACACAACTATGCCGCTTCCAGGTCCTGTACCTGCGGTATTCATAATCTGTGTTATCCCACTTATCTGGAAGTCCTGGGACCTCAATGTGATGGGTGTCGGCGATGAACGCGCAAAAAGTCTGGGTGTTAATGTCGAGCGGACCCGAATATTCATATTGATCACTGCGTCATTGTTAACTGCCGGCATCGTATGCTTTACCGGCACCATCGGATTCGTGGGCCTGGTAGTCCCGCATATATGCCGCATGATTATTGGTGGCGATAACAGGTTTTTAATTCCTGCTGCCGGTCTTTTCGGAGGTGCCTTTTTACTCATCTGTGACATCGTGGCAAGAACTATTATAGCACCTGTAATTCTACCGGTAGGTATTGTAACAGCCATGATCGGAGGTCCATTCTTATTCTTC
>JAYEOC010000083.1:0-2641 GCA_034722635.1 Methanobacteriota archaeon | reverse complement strand
ACAAAAGCTTCATCCACCGTTGCGCCACGTGCAAATGTGCCATGCCCCCGCGCGATTATCCCTTTGTGGTCACGAAGCGCACTGGCGGCATTCCTTGCCAACTCTTCCGAACCGATTCCGCCTGTCACCACAGGTATTTCATGCAAGAAATATATGCTTTCAGAATCTTCCGGCACTATCTGACTCTCATGTAGCAGTGACTCTACTACCGCATACCTCGAATGCCCATGCAAAATAGCAAGCGCAGATGTTGCATTATAGATCGCTCGGTGTACATTTACCTCCGTAGATGCAATTACATCCAGCTCGTCCGGAGATGCTGAATCTATCGGGACCGTGACAATCTGGCCCTCAAGTTCGTCAAGCATACTACCTGTCGTGCTGATTAGCATCTGGTCTCCCACTCGCTTGCTTACGTTACCAAAATGCGAGTGTGCCAGCCCGGCGGTAACTATCTTCTTACCATATTTTATTAATTCTTGCATCTGTCTTGTCTGCTCTATCCCGATTTTATAAAAGCATTATCTTTAACTAATCTTTTTACTCTAATATGGACCTAAATATGGACCTAATCTCAGTGTTTGACCTATCACGTGTAGAGATAGAAGCTATATTGAATACTGCGGAAGAGCTAAGAACTGAGCGAAAGGAAGGTAAAAGGACGAGCAATGCTTTAGAAGGAAAGTCATTAGCTTTGATATTCGAGAAACCTTCTACTCGCACCCGAGTCTCCTTTGAGGTAGCGATGCTCGAACTGGGCGGGAATGTGCTGAGTTTAAACCGGAACGAGCTGCAGTTGGGCAGAGGTGAACGGATTAGAGAGACGGCAAAAGTATTCTCATCTTACGTTGATTCCGTCATGATACGGGCGTTTCAGCATAGCACGATACAGGAGTTCGCGCGATATGCTTCAATCCCGGTGATTAACGGCTTAAGCGACCTGGAGCACCCATGTCAAACGCTGGCGGACCTTATGACGATTAAGAGCTATAAGAATAGCTTGGCTGGAGTAAAAGTAGCCTGGATAGGAGACGGGAATAACGTCTGCAACTCGTTAATAGGTGGATGTGCCATTACCGGTATGGAGATTGCCGTAGCGTGCCCGAAAGGTTATGAACCAGACGCGAAGATAGTAAAAAGAGCGGCAGAGCTGGGCTGTGAAGTAAACATAACAGAAGATGCAAAAGAAGCCGCTACGGATGCTGACGTTTTAAGCACCGATGTATGGGTATCAATGGGTGACGAGGACGAGACGAAAAGTAGAAAGAACGCTTTTAAAAGATATCAAATAAACGAGGGCCTGATACGAGCTGCAAAAGAGGATGTGATAGTAATGCACTGCATGCCCGTGCACGTAGGCGATGAAATGACAGAAGAGGTAATAAATAGCGACAAATCGGTGCTATTTGAGCAGGCAGAGAACAGGCTACATGCGCAGAAGGCTCTGATGTTGACATTGTTAAATTAATAAGTGTATGATTGTTGACGATTGATGGTATTGCCAATGTCTTTCCGAACTATTTATATAAACTTTTAAATAGCCGTTCTTTAAGAAATATTCACAGACAGATAAGGAAGAGAAAATGAGCGAAGTAAATGCGGAAGAGGGTTTACCTTTTGACCTGAACCCCATGTATGAAGGGGAAAGAGTAAGAAAGACGAATATGTACGTGGAGTTGGGCGGTCAGGACAAGCCGGGATTCGAGCTTGTTCTCTTTGAACCCGATTGTGAGAAGGTGAAAGATGATGAGGTCTCGCTGATCGGACCGGACCTGGACGAGATAGAGGAAGGCGGTAGCTATGCGTATGCAATGATATACACGGTATATGGAGAGCAGATAGAGAAAGATCTGGAAGCTGTGATAGAACGCAGGAATCACGAGTACCAGTCTTATATACAGGGATACATGCACCTGAACCAGAGGAGTGAAGTATGGGTAAGAATAAGCACAGACGCCGTGAAGAGGGGACTCAAATCGCTGAAACAGATCGGTAAAGCAACGATAAAGCTATTCAAGGCTGAACTACCGTTCATAGAGAAGATGGAGGCTACGTTTATAACTGACGAAGCAGAGGTAGAAAAACGGTTAGAAGAAGCGAATAAAATATACGAAGCGCGGGATTTGAAGACGCGGGGGCTGCACGATGAGGATGTGGACGAATTCTATCAATGCTCACTCTGCCAATCGTTCGCGCCCACGAATGTCTGTGTAGTTGCACCGGATAGGATAGCGCTTTGTGGTGCAATGAGCTGGTTCGATTCACGTGCGGCTGCGAGAGTGGATCCTGAAGGGCCCAACGCACCAATACCAAAAGGGGAGTGTATAGACGCCATAGGAGGCGAATATTCGGGCGTAAACGACGCTGCGGTGAGGCTATCGGGCGGTGAATATGATTCCATAAAATTGCATTCGTTCTTAGAGAAGCCGCATACAAGTTGCGGATGTTTCGAGGTAGCAGGATTCTATATACCCGAGCTTGATGGTGTAGGCTGGGTGCATCGCGGGTCTAAAGTATCGGAAACGCCGATTGGGTTGCCATTCTCCACGATTGCGGGATCCGTAGGAGGAGGAAAACAGGTACGAGGTTTCCTTGGCATTGGAATACAATACTTTTACAGTTCTAAGTTTATTCAGGCGGA
>JAYEOC010000082.1:7358-10653 GCA_034722635.1 Methanobacteriota archaeon | reverse complement strand
TGCAGAGGCATATAAAATACACGAGGGGTACATAGAAGACGAAACGTTGGTCTGGGAGACGCCAAAAACAGTAGAAGTCAGTGAAGAGGCAGTTCTGGCCGGAAAGACTCTGGAAATAGACTGAAAGAAAGCAGTCATGGTGTAAAAGCTATTTTGGATGCTTATGTAGAAAAGTCTAAATCCTAAGAGGTTGAGCACCGCCACACAAGCCCAGTAGTGGCTTAGGGAACTCACAAATAATACTATATCCACAACAGCCACCCGTTATACAGATAGTTTTTTTGAGCTTGATGCAGTCTACCAGAAGGGGGTAAAGCTGACTAAAGAAGCGATAAAAATCTACGAAGATATGATCGAAAGATCGGAGAATTTGCCAATATGGGATGTTACTATAAAACCGGCTTTTGGGTAAACTATTTATTGGGTGTTCTATAATCACATAAGAGTAATATGAAGAGGGAGAGAAGGAAGGGATAGGTATGAAAAACATCACCGGTGTTGCAGTGGTTATCGCAATAGTAACGGCTATAGTGCTTATTATATTCTCTTCAATTCCCTTAGCCTCCGCGGATGCTCTCGAACGAACTTTCGACAGAGAAGGTGGTGTGCTTAAATATAAGGGGGAGCTTCCCTCAAGTGCGAATAAGGAGCCTATCAGCATTTCAGTGTATAAAGGCGAAGCGATTTACTTTGTGAATGCAGCAACGAGGAGTTCAGTGGATGTAATTGTATCAGGCCCCTATAAAGATGATGGCGATAAGAGATCCGGCTGCAAGGACTACTCTGTGAAAGCGAAAGAGTCATGGGATTCGAGTGGTATGAAAACCGGGTATTTCTTCAAGATTACAGAGAAGAACGACACGAGTGTCGGCTGCTGGTTTGGTGTCGTGGAACAATCATTCGAGTTGGAGCTTGAGATAGACAAGGTGCAAGAGGACGAAAGTTTCGACCTTGAACTGAAAGAGAGCAACAAGGAGGAAGGTGTGATGAAGTTAACCATTGACGAAGATAAATTCGCGATAATGAACGAGAACGGCACGAAAATAGATGAAATTCCTATAAGGTATGATAGGTCAGGGTTTGTTGACTATGATGAGCACGAACCCGTGTACGGGATACGTTTTGAAAATGGGACGATTGTATTCGATACGGGAGAGCTCAACATGAACGATGGTGAATACGAAATATTGTTGGAGGACTTTGCGACCGAAGAGGATGCAGACGTGGAAATTGAGGTCGAGAAGAGATATTTGAGTGTGGTATGTGATGAAGAGGAGGTTATGAAAGGCGATGACATCGTCATAACGATAGAAAGCTCGTTCTTCGAGAAAGAAGCAAAGGTCACGGTTGAAGGTATCTACGATAAACCATTAAATCTTACGCTTGATAAGGATGGAAAGGAAAGGGTGAAGATTTCCACAGATTCAGACAGTGTAATGTATGGTAGGCATAAGATAACAGTTGAGATTTGCGGCACGGATGAGAGTGTGACGAAATATGTAACGGTAAAGAAGGGCAAAGCGGGGCTGGGAGAAGTGCCCGAAGAAGTTACTATTGGCGACATTATCTATCTGAACGGGTGTTCGGACTTTGGAGATTTTGCCGTTTTTGTAATTGACGATGTTTTTAAGGGTGAGGCACAAATAGGCGGTGGTGAATTCGAATGGGACTGGAACACGTGTGGTGAAGTTCTTGGCTATTATGGAATAAAAGTCTTCATCGTTAGTGAACATGCCCCTTTTTCCTTTGGCGAACG
This sequence comes from Methanobacteriota archaeon, assembly GCA_034722635.1. Taxonomy (GTDB): domain Archaea; phylum Halobacteriota; class Syntropharchaeia; order Alkanophagales; family Methanospirareceae; genus QENJ01. Next base: position 8,897 of record JAYEOC010000082.1, on the reverse strand, counting down.
TGTCAGGGATGATTGGCAGAGGGAAGAGGGTATAGACGCATCTACCGGCGTATTCTTGCTTCTGCCTGCGTTCAGTATGACAGTTCCAGAACGCATAGCTGAGGGTGATGCCGTTGTACTGTATGGCGAGACTACCGGCGCTGACCACGTGTATCTAATTGTGATCAACTATAAAGGCAAAGTGATGTTTCCACCAGGGGAAATCGCAATTGCAACCCCTGTTGTGGATGACGTATGGGAAGAGATAATTGATGCACTCGATACTGGCGACTACGCCGTGATTTGTATGAACGAAGGACGAGATGGTGAAAGTAAAGCTATAGAAGATGGCAGGTGGGTGACAAGTGGCGAAGTTAAGACCTTAGAGTTGCGAGTTGCGATTATTGAGGATGCGCTAAGCACCGCAGGTAGTGACGACCTGTACAAAACAGCTTATTTCACCGTTTCAAGGCCGATAGTCCATCTGGACATCCAGAGAACGGTGGAAATCGGTGACGAGCTAACCGTGAACGCAGAGACAAATATAAAGGACGGTGAGAAGGCTTTTGTTTCGCTTTCACAGTACTTAAACATCATAAAGGTAACATCTGCTGTAGTCGAGAACGGCTGTGTGGATGCAGTCATTTATACGAATGGACTCTCGCCCGGTAGATATAAGGTGACGGTGGACATTAGCGAAAGGGTTTCTGACGAAAAGGAGGTGTTCCTGGTGGAGGAAGATGAAGTGGAAATAACGCAAAATGAATCTTTGATGGTGCCAGAGGTAGTGGAAGAAGCGAATGGAAGTGAAGGCGAAATGAATGAGAGTCAGGAAGAGGAGGCTAAAAAAATACCGGTAAACGTATTTGATTTGGTTATTGCGCTCATCGTGGCTATTTCTGTTTTGATCACGGTGAGAAGACGCTGTTGACTCTTAGCCATGCAAAAATTCTATCCATCTTCTTCGTCATTGAGAAAAGCGATAAAAGAGTAAGCATCTCAAGACAAATATTTTCATCCTTACTTCCCAATCTCGCTCCAATATCTTTAGAAATATGTTAGAGTCAAGATTTAAAAAAGAAGTTTTAAGAAAAGAGTTTTTTAATTAAAAAAATAATAACTTACTTTTTTTATGGCTACGAACAAAAACCGAAATGCTTATATATGGCATCAAATCTTATTAAAAAAACAAAATCGATAAAGAAGAAGGAGTGAAATAGGGATAAGTATGAGCGAAAAAGAAAGCGGAAAATTAGGAAGAAATGTCTTAGCGAGAGGCATAGTTATTTGCTTTATGACGGCTATTATCAGTTCCCTGGCAATTTCAGGGTTGTCAGCACTGCAAACAGAAGATACTGTAACAGTAACTGTAAATGCACCGGCGATGGTAAAAGAAGGAGAGATCTTTAACGCCACCATAGACGTAACAAACCTCACGAATTTTAACTCTGGGCAGTTTGAGCTCTCATTTGATTCCAGCGTGGTGAACGTAACCGAAGTTGCAGGTGGTAGCATAGACGGCACTGCAATACCAGAGAGTACGTGGGATTTGTTGGATGC
>JAYEOC010000082.1:0-7258 GCA_034722635.1 Methanobacteriota archaeon | reverse complement strand
GATAGGAGCGAATTGAGTATATCCGCGGGAAGGCTCGCAGATAAAGAAGCGGAAAATATAGCGGCAGACTGGATTGATGATGAGGTTACTATTGGTCCAATCCCTGTAACAGTAACTGTAAATGCACAGGTGACGGTAAAAGAAGGAGAGACCTTTAACGCCACCATAGACGTAACAAACATCACGAATTTTAACTCTGGGCAGTTCGAGCTCTCATTTGATTCCCGCATCGTAAACGTAACCGGCGTTGCAGGTGGTAGCATAAATGGTACTGCAATACCCGAGAGTACGTGGAATTTATTGGATGCTAACACGGTAGGGGTGCTTGCCAGCATGCCAATGGGCGAAGGAGTGAACGGTTCCGGATACATAGCAACGATAAGTTTTGAAGTTGTGGGCATGGCGGGAGATAGGAGCGAATTGAGTATATCCGCGGGAAGGCTCGCAGATAAAGAAGCGGAAAATATAGCGGCAGACTGGATTAATGACGAGGTTATCGTTGTAGCCCTAATAATGGATACAGGACCTGGCACATACCCCAGTATATCAGGCAGGCATGAAGGAACAATAGAAGTGTACGAAGATGTTACTGTTGAAAAACTCTATACATATCCCTGTGCAGGAACAGGTGGTCATTCTGAATCCGTAAAGATTTGGAATAATACTACTGGATGGAGTGCCGATGCTGTATGGAGTGGCTATACAGGAGATTGCCACAATATCGTTTTCAACGATTCATTTACGCTACATGCAGGAGAAACTTACAGCTACATCATTGAAACAGGCTCATATCCACAGATAATCCATAAGCAAAATCATACTGCTCTGGATGACCGAGGTATAATCAGTTGCGATAAATTCGTGGATGCGAACGGCAGAACGTACAACGACTGGATACCAGCAATTAAACTGTGGTAATAAGAAGAAAGGAAGAAGGAGGAGCAAAATAAGAGATGGCAGAAAAAGGAAGATGTAACAACAGGAATAAAACATTGAAGTTGTCAATGGTAATGGCGTCAGTTGTACTTCTCTCGCTAATGTTTACGTTTCTTGCTGTGATTCCCGCAGCAGGACAAGAAGTTGTGGTCAGTGTTAATGCACCAGAGGAAGTAGATGCGGGAGAGTCTTTTGACGTTACCATAGATATAGAGGGTGTGACAGACTTCAACTCAGGACAATTTGATTTATCATTTGATTCAAGTGTGGTGGAGGTTACGGATGTTTCAAAAGGGAGCATAGATGGAGAAACAATACCCGAACTCCAGTGGGATTTCGTTGATGCTGAAGACACAGTGAGGGTGTTTGCTATGATGCCCGAAGGAGTTGGAGTAAGTGGCTCAGGGCATTTAGCTGAGGTTGGTTTTAAGGTAACTGGGGAAGAAGGTGATAAGAGCGTACTGGATATATCCGATGGATCTCTTTTTGATAATAGAGAAATAGTGTATATTGACGTAGATAAAGAATTCGTGGAAGATTTCAAGGATGAGCTCAACGATGAGGAAATCTCTGATGATTTAAAAGAATTTTTTAAGGCTAACGGACGCACTTTAGAAAATCCAACAGTAAAAGTCATTCAAAAAGACGAACTATGGAGGATCATAGACAAGAGAGTATATAGTGTCAAGTTCGAGAAAGGGAAAGTAGAGGTATTAGATAAGTTGAAAATCAAAGATACTGGCAAAATACTTAAAACGAAGTGGGTTGATGCCGAAATATTAGTTGGCAAAGAAGAAGATGAAGATGAAGATGAAGATGAAGAAGTCGGTGAAGAAGTTACACAGGGGTATTCAAACATAACAACCTGGAACCCCTTTGAATCGGTGGTGAACAATGCAGTAGACGATCCAAGAACGTTCAATATCAGTGTAAATCAAGTAGCAGATGTTAGCTGGCAAATAAATGGTACAGAAATGCAAACAAATGAAAGCGTATCAGAAGCTGTCTATATGAACACGAATGCAGTTATTGGAACCTGGAATGTCTCGGCAATCGCAACTAACACAACAACCGGATTATCGGATATGCACACATGGATATGGCACGTAACACTTACTGCAACTGTAACGTCAACACCAACACTGGCACCTGGAGGAACACTCAAGCCAACACCGGCATCTGGAGAAACACCCAAACCAACGCCAACACCGGCATCTGGAGAAACACCCAAACCAGTAACGACACCTACGCCAACGCCACCAGGATTCGAAGCTATATTCGCAATAGCAATGATGTTGGCAATTGCATATATTCTACGAAGAAAGAGTTGAAAGACGCGAAGAAGAAAAAAAGAGGATGAGTAGAATAACTACAAATATAATGTTTTTAGGAGGTGAAAAAGATAAAAATGAAAAAAGCAATCTCGATTGGAATAATTGGCGTGATAGTAAGCGTGATGCTGTTAGCTTCGCTACCGGCAGCGAGTGCAAAGCTTTATGGTGATGCAAACGGAGACGGCGAGATAACCACGCTGGATTTTACCTACACAGGACTGATAATTCTTGGTGATAGAGAACCTACGGAATTAGCAGATGCAAATGAGGATGGCGATATAAATGTGGGTGACATAACTCGTATCGGATCAATAATACTAGAAAGAGCGCGATTCCCCGGCGGAACAATAACGGCAGCCATGATATTTCCACCAAAAGGTGAAATATTAGACCCATCCATAAGTTGGACTGGTTGGTACGTAAGAAAAGCAGGAATCTATGAGACCTTGTTTAAAAACGACATAAATATGGAACTAAAACCAGAACTGGCTACCGGATACGAACAGGTAAGTGATACGAAATGCCGAATCTATCTGAGAAAAGGCGTTACATACCATGATGGTACTCCATTCGATGCGGATGCTGTGGTATATTCGATCAATAGAGTTCGGGACGAATCGAATTCACGACACCACGAATATGATTTCATTGACTCAATTTACAAAACCGATGACTACACGGTAACAATAATCACAAAAGAGCCGTATGCGCCTGTAATAGCAAGTTTATCAGACCCTGTGGTATCTATGGTGAGTCCTGAAGCAGAAGATCTTGACAACAATCCAGTGGGCACAGGTCCATTTGAGTTCGTTGCGTTTGAACCCGAAGTACCTCGTCTTGTGATGGTGAGAAACGACAACTACTGGGGTCGCGCAGTCAAACTTGAAGCGGCAATCCTCGAATATGTCAGTGATCCCCAAACAAGAGCATACAAGCTGGAAGCAGGAGAAGTGGATATGGCTCGGGGTGTACCACAAGCAGAGGTGGACATAATAGACAGTAAACCTGGCCTGGACGTTGTCAGTAAAGAGACGCTGCGTACTTACTTCATGTACGTAAACACAGGAAAAGAACCTTTTAGCAACGTCACAGTGAGACAGGCACTCAACTATGCCATTGATCGTGAAGAAATAGTTGAAGCTGCGCTGGAAGATGTTGGCGGTGTACCCGCCAAATGTGTGTTCCCTTCGGTTATGCCGTGGTCTGCAAATGACGACCTCGAGGGATACCCATTCAATCAGCCAAAAGCACTCTCGCTACTGAATGATACGGGAATTACAGATACAAACGATGACGGGTGGCTGGACTATGAGGGTTCGACTTTCGAACTTACAATAAAGACATACACCACACGACCAGAATTGAAACCGACCGCAGAGGTGATAGTAGCGCAGTTAGAAGAGATTGGTATCAAAGCGAGCGTTGAAACTCGCGATATACCGGCATTGAAAGAAGAAGTTGCCGATGGTAACTACGATTTAGCATTGTACGCATGGGGTGTGGCACCTACTGGCGATCCCGATTACTTCCTGAGCTACCACTTCCACTCAGACGGCAAATATGCCGGATGGACCAGGTATTCAAATCCCGCAGTAGACGATTTGATAGAACTTGGAAGAACCACCTTCGACTACGATGACCGATGGGACTACTACAAAGAGGCACAGGAACAAATCTTAGAGGACTCACCGGAGATATTCGTCTTCTATCTGAACGAACTTGTCGGATTGAATACAGGAGTAATCGGTTACGAGATATACCCGAATGAAATAACGTTCCTTACGTGGAAGATGTACAATACAGCGTAGTAACAGGTGCCGTACGTAAAGGGAAAAAGAACCGTGATCACGAAAAAAGTAAAAAAATTAGAAGAGGGATTTTTTTTTATCCCTCCTGTTTTTGTTTTTTTCATTTGCCCATAAAGGCAAGTTGAAACTTATTATATATGCAACTCTGCCACGCTAAAGAAAAGGGAGAAGGATATGCGGAAAGGGGGGATTAAATATGCTTAATTACATCGCGAAACGAATAATACTTCTGATTCCAACATTACTTCTGGTTTCTATAATAAGTTTTTCATTATTATACGTTATACCCGGGGACCCTGCCGAGACTATACTCACAGGTCCGGGGGGTGGTGCAAACCCGGAGGCAGTCGAGGAATTCAGAATTAAGATGGGCCTGGATAAGCCATACCATATTCAATATATTAACTGGCTGAACAACATTCTGCATGGCAATTTCGGATACTCGTTTCGCACTGACAAACCGGTTCTTGACCCTATTCTATCAGGATTTCGTGCTACGTTAAAACTTGCCATTGCAAGTATGATTATATCGCTCGTCATTTCCATCCCCATAGGTATTATTGCTGCAATTAAACAGTATTCGCTCATGGATAATGTTAGTATGATGGGAGCATTGTTTGGTGTTTCCATGCCGAATTTCTGGCAGGGTTTACTGCTCATCTTGTTATTCGCGGTATATCTGGGTTGGTTTCCAGTTGCGGGTTATGGCGACCATGGCGATTTGGAACACTTAGTGCTGCCAGCAATCACACTGGGAACAAGTTCGGCTGCAATTACTACAAGATTGATGCGGTCGAGTATGCTGGAAACAATTAATCAGGACTACATATTAGCAGCGAGAGCAAAAGGCTTGTCTGAGCGAGTAGTTATTGGTAAACATGCCTTAAAAAATGCGCTTATTCCTGTTGTTACCATGGCAGGCTTGAGTTTTGGTTATCTACTTGATGGCTCCGTGGTAGTAGAGACTATTTTTGCCTGGCCGGGCATCGGTAAACTTACTGTTGACTCCATATACAGCAGGGATTATCCAATGATTCAAGGTTGCGTATTGTTTGTCGCCATTATTTATATGGTTGTTAATTTATTCGTGGACATCTTATACACCTATCTTGACCCGAGGATACGCTATGAAACAAAAAAATAATAGCTCCTATTTCTTTTCACAGTTCATGCAAAACAGGACTGCCTTAGTTGGTGCTATAATTATTATAGTGCTTGTTTTTGTTGCCATCTTTGCACCACAACTTTCGCCACATAATCCAACTAAAGCGACCTTAGGCGACAGATTAACCGAACCCTGTGAAAAATATCCGTTAGGAACTGACCATCTCGGAAGGTGTGTTCTCAGCCGAGTATTATATGGTGCCAGGGCCTCATTGTCGGTTGGTATAATTGTAGTTGGTGTAGCTGCTACAGTTGGTGTTGCACTCGGCATAATTTCAGGATATTGCGGTGGTGCCCTGGATGTGATCATCATGCGCCTGGTTGATGCTATGTTAGCATTTCCAGGTATCTTTCTGGCTTTAGCGATTGCTGGCATGCTAGGACCAGGATTTGTCAATGTTATGATTGCCTTAATGGTAGTAGAATGGACAAGATATGCCAGGGTAATGCGTGGCTCGATTCTGTCGGTGAAAGAAAATTATTATATAGAAGCAGCGAAATCTCTTGGCGCCAATGATTTTTACATTGTTACCCGTCACATATTACCCAATGCAATGGCACCAATTATCATTGTTGCAACACTCGGTATGGCTACTGTTATCCTATCAGCAGCGGGCTTAAGTTTTCTTGGACTTGGTGTACAACCTCCGACACCGGAATGGGGAATGATGCTGAACGATGGTCGGTTATTCATGCGTAGGGCACCGTATCTGACGATCTTCCCTGGATTAGCGATAATGATCACGATTTTAGCATTTAATCTGCTTGGCGATGGTCTGCGGGATGCGTTGGATCCAAGGTTAAGAGAAAGAGAAAAGGCGATATAAAGGTAGTGGGTGTTTTGACTTTTAGAGACGGTCCCACAATTGATTTCGACCACGAAAAAATTGCTTCTTTTGTGGTTTAAAGCCCTATTTCTCTTTCTTTTTCTGGCTGTTTTGGATTGTTAGACAACCTCACAAAGTTGAGGTAACAAAATTTAATATAAGGTATTACAATCTATCAACTGATGACCCTACTAAGCATAACTCACCTGAAAACATGGTTCCCCACCAGGGATGGGCTAGTAAAAGCCGTGAACGCTGTTGACCTCGAAATGAAAGAGACAGAAAGATTTGGGCTAATAGGCGAGACAGGTTCGGGGAAAACGATATTGGGCATGACAATCATGCGTCTGCTCCAGCCAGACACGAGGATAAAAGGAGAAATTGTGTATAAGGGCCGCGACCTACTAAAGCTAAGCGAAGAAGAGATGAGAACGATAAGGGGAAAGGAAATCGCTATGATACTCCAGAATCCTACTACGTCGTTGAACCCCGTTTTGAAAGTAGGCAACCAGATAGCAGAGGCGATTCGTTTACATCAAGGATTGGATAAACGAGCTGCAAAAGAGAAAGTAGCAGAAATGCTCGCAGCGGTTAAGATACCTTCGCCTGATAAAAGAGCGAATGAGTATCCGCATGAGTTCAGTGGCGGAATGAGAGAACGGGTAATGATCGCAATGGCACTTGCATGCAACCCTTCTCTGATTATCGCAGACGAGCCGACAACGGGTCTGGACATTACAATAAAGATGCAGATAGTGCGACTTATGAAAGAGGTGACAAAGCAAAGAGCAATGCTATTCATAACGCATGATTTAGATGCCGCGGCAGAGATTTGCGATAATATCGCAGTGATGTATGCAGGCGAACTCGTAGAATATGCAAAAACCGAAGCGATATTCAAAAATCCAAGGCATCCGTACACACAAGGATTCCTCAATTCGCTGCCTAACCGTGGCTTAAAGCCGATAAGGGGCATGAGTCCTTCTTTAATTGACATTCCAAACGGGTGCAGGTTCCATCCAAGATGCGACTGTGCAGAAGAGAGCTGCAAAATAAACCATCCGGAAATGGTAGAACTAGGAAATGGGCACTTTGTGAGGTGTTTGCTGTATGATAGAAGTTAAAGACCTGAGGAAACATTTCTCTTCTGGAATACTGAAAAAACATAGTACTAAGGCGGTGGATGGTA
>JAYEOC010000081.1:0-10937 GCA_034722635.1 Methanobacteriota archaeon | reverse complement strand
TCTTCTATCGTTCCGTACTCCTCATACATCAATATGACTAAGGCAAGAGCGACTGCAGTCGTTGCGACCCCAACTACTATTGCCGTCAGGATAAGCACGTGAGGTAATGGATTCACGTAAACATAACCCTGGGCTATCATCTCTTCACTCACTATTGGCTCAGTTCCGCCGGTTATATCACCCAGCGATATGTAGAATAGAAATATAGCGGTTTGAAATATGTTCAATCCGATGATCTTCTTTACCAGATTGTCCTTTGCGATCATCGCATAGAACCCGATGAGCATAAGCACAATAGAAATCCAGTAATTGTATTTCGCAAATAGTTCTTCGATTAGCCATTCCATCATTTTTAATCTTCTCCCTCCCTTTCGCCTACATCTTCCCTCTTCCACACGAGGTTAAAGAATATAGACGTGATTACAGCCATCACAGTTATCGCAATTCCTATTTCCACAAGGTCCATACCCAACGCCCGGTTTTCCGCGATGTGGTGTGTCAAAGGAATGTAGCCATAATTGAGAAACTGCGCAGTACCATAGCTGAAGATTATACATAACAGCCCTACACCTGCGTAGAGATATACTCCAGTACTGAAAAGTACGATATTTGCACGTTCTGGGACTCTGTCGCCTGCTTTTACGATACCAAAAGCGATAACATATAAAACAAAAGAAGATGCGAATATAACACCGCCCTGGAATCCGCCTCCTGGTCCACCAGCGCCATGTATGACCACATACAACGCAAACAACTGTATAAACGGCACCATCAGCCTCGTTACCGTCTCTACAACAATACTCCTGCCTTTACCACTTCCTGCATCAGTATCTTTCGATGGCATCGTCTATTCAGGTCTTTTACCCGTCCTCCTCAACAATAACAAAACCGCGACACCCGCGGTAAATATAACCGTGGTTTCACCAAGCGTATCATAACCCCTGTAATCCGCAAGAATATAAGTTACCATATTCGGCACTTCTGTCTCATGCGCTCCTTCTTCTACAAACCTTTTGATAAGCCCATACTTGTAAACCCACAACTCATCACCTTTCTTTGCAATAAAGTAATATTTCTGCTCCTTCGGATAGAAATGCTGCTCAGTCTCCTCAGGAATAATAACTGCTTCCCATTCACCTTCTTTTAGCTTCGCAACCCCGGAAGGAAGTGGAAGCCCTACCCCTTCTATTTTAGCGTTTAAACTCGCAGGGATAACGCCCTGGTTCAAATCATCTACTAACCCCGCGGCATCCGTATCGAATATCTTAACATACCGGTTAGGGGCTGAATTCGGGTCGCCAAAAGCCGGTATATCCTCAGCTACATAAACGAAAAGACAGCCTAAAACGAGTACAAAAACGAGTGCCGCTACCGATAGTGATTTCATTTCTTTTCCCACCTCACCGTCCGTGATAAAGCGGCGATTAAAAATGCTGTGGTTGCACCGGCACCGACCGCAGCTTCTGTAAACGCTACATCCACCGAGTGCATCTCTACCCAAACAACAGCCATCAGGAAGCTATAAGCACATAACAGCATAATCGCACTCAAGAGGTCCCTGGTGGTAATTGCAACAATAGCAATTATCACAACCAGAAGCAACAGTGCGAGATCAAGCTGCCATATCATTTTTTTATTTGTCTCCTATTTTTTGTTTCATGGATATAATGTTTAAAACTGTCACTTTTCATCACTGTTCCATAAATACCTCTGCTACTTTATTTTGCATCGTCTTGTCAACCATAAGCGCATCCGCGGGTGCTTGCGCGATTGCATGCACCTGGAACTTGCCCTTCTCCGGGTCTATATTTATCGTTATCGTTCCCGGTGTTAATGTGATAGAATTAGCTAAGGTAACGAGAGCGAAGTCACTTCTCAATGTAGTTTCAAATTCTATTATGACCGGGTCTATCGGCATCTTCGGATGCAGAACACGATATGCAACATCAAAGTTCGCGAGTACTATCTGCCACAACTCCCACCAGAAATATATGAAGAACTTGAAGGACTTCGAGAGCATCTTTTCTCCTTTCCCCGTCACCAGCAGGTCATGAGAAATCAACGCGACAATCGCACTGCAGATTATACCTGCTCCGACATGTAAAGCATCAAAAATACCGGATAAGAGTAGCCAGAACAACAACATGGCACAGAACGTTACGAGAATTCCAAAACCGTTTCCTGATTTTTCACTCATCTTCTCTTTCTTTTCCCCTCTCCTCTTCACATCCTCGAATCCCCTTTCTTCCACGGCTTCACACCGGTATTATAAGCCGCTTTCATCAGTGCATGTGTCCCGGTTGGATTGGCAAGGAAGATGAAAGCAATTAAAAACAGGAGCTTCACGGGTACAAGTTGAACCGAGATGTCCGCTCCCGGGCTATAAACGAAAATATGGTATATCAGTAAACCCGCGATTATAAGGACCTCCCCAAGCGTGTCACACTTTCCTGTCGCGTGCAACCGCGTGTAAAAGTCGGGTAATCTGAGAAGCCCAATTGCACCGGTGAGCATAAAGAATACGCCAGCAGCCAGTAATAGTATCACGATTACTACGATTAGCTCGACCATACCTCACCCCTCTCTAAATATTTCGCGAATGTTAAAGTGCCAATGAAATTTAGCAGTGCATAAAGAAGCGAGATGTCAAAGAACAGAGGTCTTTCAAATATGTAGCCTATAACCACTAAGAGCACGATCGTTTTTGTGCCTATAACATTTATTGCTGCCACGCGGTTAAATACCCCCGGTCCAAGCGTCGCTCGATATAAAGCCAAAAATATCGTGACTACGATTAGCAATCCAACCGCTAAAAATACTGTGTCTATGTTCATCATCTTTTCGTTGGTACGGGTTACCTCATGATTTTACTTTATGCTATGTGAACTATGTTATCAACCCTTTATAAAAAGCTTTCGGTATTTTTCTGATATTGTAGTAAAAAGTAAGATGACAGTACCTGTTTTTGAAGCGCAGAAGAAGCGAGCACTTGAACGATTACGTATAAGGGGGGCGGACGAAGAGGCGAAGGCGATACTAGAGAAGCTAAACAACCTCGAACGGTTCTTCACAACGAGCAGTTGCTCCGGTAGAATCGCTCTGCTTTGTATTCCCGAGATAGGAGCGAAGCGCGAGGCAGAATTTATTGGTAAGTGGCACCGACCTGTTGAGACGGGCGAGGTGCAGGAAGCGATTTTTAACGCAGAACGTCACGAGATATGGTTAATAGCACAATCACCGATATTGCATGTGGCGTGTCTGGGTTTAGATAGCGCAAAGACGTTGCTACGGATAGCAATAGAATCGGGCTTCAAATACAGCGGTATAAAGGCGATTTCACCGGATGGTTTAAAAGTGGTAGTAGAGATAATGAGCACGGAACGGATGGACGTCCCGTTAGGTGCAGACGGTGAGATGCTCTGCCCGGAATCGTACATTGAGTTTGTCGTATCGAAGGCGAATTTTATGCTTGAACGCGGTAAAAAGAAGTTGAAACGGCTTTATCACGGCTTGAACGAGCTGGAATAAATCGCTTTTTCCCGTTGTTAAGTAGTTCATAATTGAGTCTTAACTATACCTTAGCATCTTCAAAAAAGGAGCCATTGCAAAGCGGATCTTCCGCCATATAATCACCACAATGCAGATACGCCCTCACACGACAACCCCCGCATAGCTCTTTATGTTCACACGCGGCACACTGACCCTTCACCGCACGACTCCTCAGTTTGATAAATACATCGGAATTAAGTATAGCACGAAGACTCGTTTCTCTTACATTACCTGCTTTTACATCCAGCAGCGGACACGGTACCACATCGCCATTCGGTTTGATAGAAAGCAGACCAATACCAGCACGACAGCCCGGTACCTCGTCATAAAAGAATTCCGGCACGAAAAGCCCTGCGGCTGCCTTACGTTTCAGCACCACCCAGTACTGACATGCCTGAGTCGTGCATATTTCAAGTGCCTTACGCCGGTTCTGCTCTTCATATAACAGCGTCAGGTTCTTTGCGTACTGTTCGATCGCGAGTGCCCCATCCGGTATCTTATCGGTTCCACGACCCATCGCGATATAATGAAAGAACCGGCACTGTCTCGCGCCCAAGCCCTCTGCTATATCTATAATCTCGACTGTTTCCGATTCGTTCTGTTTCATTATACAAGGGTCAACCACCAGACTCATTCCCGCTTCTATACATGCTCGCGCACCTTGCACTGCTTTTTCAAATACGCCTTTGCCTCGTATCGCATCGTGTGTCGCGTGTGTACCGTCAATAGGTATTATCACCTCGTCAATGCCCGCGTGTTTCAACCGAGCTGCAACTGATTCCGTGAGCAAAATCCCGTTTGATGCAAGCACCATACGTAAACCGTTATCTTTACCGTAAGAAATTAGTTCAAACAAGTCCTCTCGCATCAAAGGCTCGCCACCGCCGAGTGTGACGTTCGTGCCCGCACCAAAGACCGTTACTATGTCATCAATTAGATTCCGTGATTCTGCTGTGCTCAGTTCGTCATCTAATCGTGTGCCCGCCTCGTAATAGCAATGCTTGCATACCAGGTTGCACTCACGCGTGACGTTCCAGTTGATATTGTATTTGGTCATTTTTTATCTTGATTCCTCTAACTTTTATTTACAATATAAAATATAGCCCTTGCTTTAATACTTCCCGTATTTGTAGTTCAGGTAGTGCAGCGAGATGTAGCCAAAGCCAATGGCGAACATGTAGAATATGAACCGATCCAGTAATGCAACCGATGCGGCAATCGCGGAAGGTATTCCAAATGAGTGGTAGAGAGTAATCATCATAAGCTCGGTAACCCCGGCGCCTCCGGGTAAGAACAAGAAGTAACTCAGGAATATAGAGAGCGAAATTACAATCATAATTGCGAAGAACGATACGTGAAGCCCGAAAGCGGAGAACAGCACATATGTACTTGCAAATGTCAGTATCCAGCAGACAAAAGCCAGGATAATGTTCACGCTGACTTTCTTACTGTCGCGGGCAAGACCCGAGAATGTTTGTGCGAATTCACTTAGCTTCTGTGTGATGTATTCATCGAAGGCTTGTAAAGTAGTGAATTTATTCCTGAGGCTTGAAAGAGGACCAAAGTAGTAGATTCGTGAGATAATTGCTTTGCCCTTGAAGCTCTTCCCCGCGTACTTCACCTTCAGGATGTAGCCCAAAATGGGTACACCTATGATAAGGAACAACACGAACTCCAGCAGTATCTTCAGCATCAGGGGCACGTTCTGGATGAATATAAGCACAAAAAACATAGAACATATCCCAAAGAATAGCAGGACTCCGACACCTGTAATCCGCTCTACCAAAATCGTGGTGAGGCACGTAGCCTTATCTGTTTTTATACGCTTCGAGAGGAAGTACGCTTTTAGTGGTCCGCCACCTACTTGCGGTCCGGGTGTAATGAAATCAACAAAGCCACCGGCAAGAGACATGGGCAATAGTGAAAAGAAAGGCGTCTTTTTTATGCCGTTCACGAATATCTGCCATTTCAAGTTCCTTACCAGGATGGCCGCGGATTGGAACAGAACAGCTATTATAAGGTAGCGTGGATTTGCACTCAATAAAGCCGTATACAGGTTTGAGAACCCGATGTTGTATATTACCGCGATCAGAAGCAGTAATATCAGAGGGAGTGACAGATACTTGAGCTTGCTCATTTTATCCATTTTTCTGTGCTATCCTATTCATATAATTGCAGATGACAGGTACCCCCACGAAATCACGTACGTAAGCATTTGTGCGTTAAAGCCCGAAAATAACGGGATTAACAGATTATCGTCCATCTTGTTCACCACGGTCTCGACTATGGTTGCCGTACCAGCCATCACCACGATTATCAGCCAGGAGTCCAGGAACATGAATCCTATGGCTAAATCCACAATGAACTCAGCCATACAACCTTCCACTGCACGGTTCTTTAGCTTTGGTATCCAGGTCCTGCCGAATCTCTTGCCGAATATCGCTGCACATGTATCACCAAACGTGGTCATCAGTATAGCAGCCATAGCGATATTCTTGTCAAATACGCTGATTGCTATTATAGCACCCATTATAAAGAATACGTGACCGGCTAATCGGTCCTTTTCCTTGTCGCGGTAAAACTGTTGAAAGACCGGTAATTTTAGCCGGAGGTCTATTCTGACGAATTCCAGCTCAAGGAATAGTATCAATAGCACAGTCAGTACCATCAGTATCACGGTTTTCGGCAGGAAGAAGTAGGCTATGACTATCAGTACTGAAGTGACGTGCACAGTCTTCCGCTGAAGTTCCTTTTTCAAACTGAATTCTTCCATTCTTTATTTTATATTCGTTATAGACTTTCAATTATATTTAAGGATGTTTTAGTAGCTATCAACAAAATTATGAACGATCCAGTAAAAATTTTAATCATGGGCGCCGCCGGACGGGATTTTCACAACTTCAATGTCTATTTCAGGTATAATCCTGCATACCAGGTCGTAGCATTCACAGCCACCCAGATACCGGATATTGAAGGCAGAACATATCCCGCAGAACTGGCAGGTAGTTTATACCCGGACGGGATACCAATTTTTCATGAACAAGAACTGGTCAGTCAGATAAAAGAGCATTCGATTGATCTTGTAGTGTTCGCGTACAGTGATGTGCCTTACCCGTATGTGATGTCAAAAGGTGCCGAAGTAAATGCCGCAGGTGCTGATTTCACCATGCTGGGTCCCCATTTTACCATGCTGAAAAGCAGTGTGCCTGTGATCAGCGTATGTGCTGTGCGTACTGGCAGCGGCAAGACATCTGTAAGTAAACGGATATGCCAGCTCTTGCGAGTGCGCAACAAGAAAGTGGTAGTAGTAAGACATCCAATGCCATACGGCAAGCTTACAGAACAAGCAGTACAGCGTTTTTCGTCCTATGAGGATCTGGATAGTAAGGGGTGCACGATAGAGGAACGAGAAGAATATGAGACACATATTGATGCAGGTTGCATCGTATATGCCGGTGTGGACTATGAAAGGATCCTGCGCCAGGCAGAAACCGAAGCTGATATTATCGTTTGGGACGGCGGCAATAACGATTTCTCGTTTTTTAAACCTGATCTGAATATAGTGGTTGCAGACCCGCACCGTGCCGGAGATGAATTGACGTACTACCCGGGTGAGATCAATTTAAGAATGGCAGACGTTGTAGTGATAAATAAGCAGGATACAGCGGAATTGGAAAAGATCGAGCAGGTACGCCACAATATAATGAAAGTAAACCCGGATGCAAAGATCATAGATTCAGCATCTCCGATTACAGTAGAACATCCGGAGCTCATCAGGGGCAGACGGGTGCTGGTGGTAGAGGACGGCCCCACGGTGACACACGGCGGCATGAAGTATGGTGCAGGTCTCATTGCTGCTAATAAAGCAGGCGCAAAAGAACTTGTTGACCCAAGACCGTTTACAACTGGTACTATCACTGAAACCTTCAAGCAGTATCCCGATATAGGTCCGCTGCTTCCTGCTATGGGATACAGTGATGAGCAGATCCATGACCTGGAGCAGACAATCAACTCATCCGATTGCGATGCTGTTGTTATTGGTACGCCTATTGACCTGACACGTGTGGTTATTATCAATAAACCTGCAACAAGAGTGAGGTACAGTATTAAGGAGATAGGCGATTCCGATCTGGAAGAGATGATAGAGATGTTCTTAGAGCAGGTGAACGTATGAATGGCTCTGATAGTGGCTGCGCTTGGCGGAAATGCAATAATCAAAGCGGGACAGCAAGGCACATTCGCACAGCAGTTCCGCAATACCTTTGAGTGCATGGGCTATATTGCTCATGTGATCAAAGCCGGGCATCAGGTGGTGCTGACTCATGGGAACGGACCCCAGGTGGGGTTTATCATGATACAGGTAGAAGCAGCCGCCGGTGAGGTCCCGACTGCACCGTTACATGTGGATGTTGCACAGTCACAGGGCAGTATGGGGTATATGATCGCCCAGAGCCTCACAAACCAGTTACAAGAGCATGGCATTGATACCCGTGTGGCAGCAGTGATGACACAGGTTCTTGTTAATACGGATGATCCGGCCATGAAGCATCCGACCAAACCGGTAGGCGCATTTTATAATAAGAAACGGGTAGCTGAACTGGAACGCAGCGGTTATGCCGTAGTTGAGGACAGCGGCCGCGGCTGGCGGCGTGTAGTAGCCTCGCCCAGACCCATCAGGATCATAGAGGCGGATGTCATTAAAGATCTGGTACAGGCAGGTACAATCGTGGTGGCATGTGGCGGCGGCGGCATCCCGGTAGCGGAAGAGAACGGTGCGCTTAAAGGTGTGGATGCGGTGATAGATAAAGACCTGGCTTCCTGCCTGCTGGCGGCCGAGATAAAGGCGGATGTAATAGTGTTCCTGACAACCGTGGAACGGGTGGCACTGAACTATAACACGCCGCAGCAGGCAGAACTGGACAGGCTGACTCTGGATGAAGCCAGGCAGTACCTCAGTGAAGGTCAGTTTCCGCCAGGAAGTATGGGCCCCAAGATAGAAGCGGCTGTTGAGTTCGTGGAGCGTGGCGGAGAGAGTGCGGTTGTATGCAGGCCTGAGAGTGTAGTTGAGGCTCTTGAGGGACGGGCAGGAACGGTGATAGAGTGAAATTTTAGGGTGTATTAAATGCCTGCAAAAGGGCAGCGGTTCATTCTCTCAGGCATAGTTTCGCTACACATCTACTGGAAAACGGTACAGATCTGCGGTATATCCAGGAGTTGTTGGGGCATAAAAGTTCAAAGACGACAGAGATATATTCTCATGTTAGTAACAAGGATATAGGCAAGATAAAAAGTCCGTTGGATAGCTTGCAGATAAGGATATGGGAAGATGATTAAAGATGGAGAAGTTCGACCAGAGGATGTATATGCGAACCATGTTCGGATATACCACCAAATTGGAAGGATATACGAACCAAGTTTGGATATACCGAAGTTATATTCAATTCTTGGATTACTTTATTTAGAAAGAGAGAGGGGCTTAGTCCTTCGGACATGTTGTCTTTTACTTTGTAAAAGAAATTATTTTTATAATGGGGTGAGAAAGTATGATACGATTGGTTGTTTTGTTCCACTATGTTCTAAGTGAATTGTTTTACATTTGTTCTTTAATGTCAATCATCTTTTCTATTAAAAATCCCATTCCAATGACCAAAACAACTGTCAAAATCCACCTTAATGCCATGAACTTTAATCCTAGGAATTGTATTTCAACTAATTCCTGAGGGAGTTTAAGACACGCCCATGCACTTAGAAAAACAATCATGTTAGAAATGCTTGCTCCCTTTTTGATTAAAGATGCAGCAATAGGAAAAGCAACATAAAGGGGTCCTGTTGGAAGTGAACCAAGAAAAACTGAGATTAACGCTCCTTTTATCCCTGTATGTTTTCCTAAATATTTGATAACTATTTCTTTTGAAATCCAAACACTGAATAATCCCATCAAGATCATGACAGCAGGCAAAATTAAAAGTATCTCAAGAAAGTAGGTTGTTGAATACCCAATAATCTTATCTTTGGTTTGCGGGAAATAAAATAATATCGCTGTAAACACCAATATTATGATTAATACAATTCCATAGCTTTTAACTAACCCTTTTTTATTCTCTTTGTTCATCCTAAAATCACTCCCATTATAACAGCTATTATCAGAGCGATGATGAAGCTGAAAAGATTACGCAATATTGCAAATTTTTTCCCAAGCACCTTTATTTCAAGGGGAAGAGTAACAAAACCAACCATAGTTAAAGTAGTTATGAATGCAACAGCAACCATGACACTTGCCCCACTTTCAATCAATGATGCAACAAGTGGAAAAGAAACTAAAGAGGGAATATGTAATATTGCACCAGCAATTCCTGCAAAGATTACGCCACTAAAACCAGAACTTTCACCCAGATAATGTGTAATGGTGTCTTTTGACAAAAAACCCTGCATAATTCCGATAAATAGTATTATGATTATTACATAGGGCATCATTTTGACAAACGATTTAACTGCAATTCTTAAGCCCTGCAAAGTTTTTTCTTTTGATTTATAGAAAGATACAATTAAGCTAACCAAAACGAAAAGATTTATTACAATAATCGGGAGATCAATGCCCATCCTGAACCCCCAGAACAATCAGGTTTTCAAGGCATTTTATTCCTCTTATTTCATTGGCTTTGATAAACAATCCCTCATCCTTTTTTAGCTCAAATTTTCCTTCTTTGCTGGTAAATAAACCTTTTCCTTCCAGAACAAGAAAAAATACAGCATAAGGTTCAGGGTGGGGCTTTATTTCCTGACCTTTTTTTAGATATACCCGAACAATATTAAAATTCTCTGACTTCAAAACATCTTTCTTTACAGGCCCCTCTGATGAAAACCCATCTTTTCTTAATTTTTGTTTGAGTTCCTCAAAACTTATTGTAAGGTCTCCTCTACGCTCAGCAACAACCGCAAGGTCGTGAAGGTCTTCTAAAAGCTCTTCGTATTCCCCTGCAGGAATGATTACCGCGGTCTTTTCGCCACTCGCATTTATAATATATTGCCTTCCTAATTCTATCATAATAATTATATCCATTAGTTACAATTTGAATGTTAGTATTTCCTCGAATACATCGCTTTGAAAGCTGAAGCTCCTTTAATCTTACACGTGAGTTTTTTCCATGCTCAGAAAGAAATTTCCTCATCGCCCAACGGATTATTAATTTCAAGCGTTTCGTTTTTATTTCCTTCTTCTCAGCACCAAATAAGCCACCGCTATTAAGCTACCGATTGCTAGTGTAGAGTCCCGAAATTATTTCGTCAAGAAACTTCACCTAAACTTATGGTGAAGCTAACAGACAAAAAGATCAAATGGGCAATTGAGCAGGTAATCAACAAAGGGGAAAGCACGGAGATGGTTGCAT
>JAYEOC010000080.1:0-2738 GCA_034722635.1 Methanobacteriota archaeon | reverse complement strand
GGTTTGATAGGGACGAGACGGAAAAGCTGTATCTAATTTGGGAGAAGGTAATGGATATTTCGGCACTGATAGAAGCATCGGACGAGCTGGGTAGTCTGTTGCATGGATTCGATGCGGGCTATATCGAGCCGGGACCTTCGGGGCTCATAACACGGGGTAAACATGATATACTACCAACAGGCCGGAACTTTTATTCGCTCGACCCGTTCAAGGTCCCCACAAAGAGTGCATGGGCGATAGGTAAGAGACTCGCAGATGCTGTGATACGGAAATACGAGACGGAGGATGGTTCGCTGCCAGAGAACATAGCAATGTACTGGATGGCATCCGACATCATGTGGGCGGATGGCGAGCAGCTCTCGCAGATATTGTACTTGATCGGTGTAGAGCCGATCTGGCACAGCGGAAGTGTAAAAGACTACCGGGTTTTACCGCTGGAAGAAGTTGGTCGTCCGAGAATAGATATAACTATCCGGGTAAGTGGTATTATTCGAGACTGTTTTTATAACTGCATTGAGCTGTTGGACGAGGCGATACGAGAGGTTGCTATGCTTGACGAGCCCGTAGAGCAGAACTATTTGAGAAAGCATGCAATGGCGACTGCACCAGAAAATACGGATGGTAAGTACGCACGCATATTCGCATGTAAGCCCGGGACTTACGGTAATGGCGTGAATTTAGCGGTATATTCTTCTGCGTGGAAAGAGGAGCAGGATTTGTCGGATGTGTTTGTGCATTGGAACGGATATGCCTACGGGAAAGGCAATTTCGGTACCGAAGCACGTGATCGTTTGGTATCGCAGCTTAAAACAGTGGATTTGAGTTTTAATAAGACGGTTACGGATGAATACGATCTATGCGGCTGTTGCTGCTATTTCGGTACACAAGGCGGTTTGACCACGGCTGCGCGAGAGGTTTCAGGCAAGGATGTACGTGCATATTACGGTGATACGAGGGACCAGGATAAGATAGAAGTGCGAAGCCTTGCAGACGAGATGAGACGGGTCGTGCGAACGAAGTTGCTGAATCCTAAGTGGATCGAAGGGATGAAACGTCATGGCTACCGGGGTGCCGGGGACATATCAAAGCGGATTGGTCGAGTTTACGGCTGGGAAGCGACAACACAGGAGGTGGATGACTGGATATTTGATGACATTGCGAGGACGTTTGTGCTGGATGCTGAGATGCGGAAGTTCTTTGAGCAGAATAACCCGTGGGCGTTGGAAGAGGTAGGAAGAAGGCTGTTGGAAGCGCACGAACGTGGGCTCTGGGATGCGGACGAGGAAGTGCTAGAAGGGCTGAAAAGCGCGTATCTCGATATGGAGGGCTGGATAGAAGAGAAGATGGGCGATGTGAAAGGTGAGTTCCAGGGTGGTGCGATAGATGTGGTGACGAAACGGGAGTAGGGTACGTTTGTCCAATTCTTAACGCTCTATTTGGCCACCGGGCTATTGGCTGCTAATTGTGGTGGGCGAGACTTTTGACTGTTTCCTTATAATTTTACGGCACGATTTGTTTGTAGAGTGAATTGGTTGGGGGACTTAGTATAAACATATTTAAGGCGGAAAAGAGATATTAAAACTGTGATTGAAAATGGCAGAAGCTAGAAAAGTTCATCTCCCCGTTCTTGTGGAGAAGGATGAAGATGGTTTTTTTGTGGTTCAATATCCACTTATTCAGGGCTGCTATACGCAGGGAAATACACTGGACGAAGCGTTAAAAAAAAACGAAAAATGGAGGCGTTGATGCAAAAAGGATTAGAGCGGGAATATGTTTGAACAGATATTTAAAAATGTGGATGATGTTCTTTGGAAAGATGCAGGCTGTGGCAGTGAATTAGATTATGTAGAGCAGACATCCTGGATCCTTTTTTTAAAATATATAGACGCTCTCGAAAAAGAAAACCAGACCTCTGCGGAGTTAGCAGGTAAAACATATGCCCGCATAATTAGCCCTGAGTTTCAATGGGGTGAATGGGCAATGCCAAAAGGCAAAGATGGCAAGTTAGATCATCATAAAGCACTTACCGGGGATGATTTAACCGATTTTGTCAATCAAAAACTATTCCCGTATTTAAAAAAATTCAAAGTGAATGCAGAAAACGCAGATACCATCGAATACAAGATTGGCGAGATTTTTAGCGAGTTAAAGAACAGGATTCAGATCGGCTATAATTTACGTGATGTAATAAATTTAATTGACGGGCTGCGTTTTGGTTCTAATGCGGAAAAGCATGAAATGTCGCATTTGTACGAAACTAAGATAAAAAATATGGGCAATGCCGGCAGAAATGGCGGTGAGTATTACACTCCGCGCCCACTAATCAAAACGATTGTAAAGGTTGTAGAGCCCGCTATCGGGAATAAAGTTTATGACGGCGCAGTTGGCTCAGCCGGTTTCTTGTGTGAAGCGTTTGAATATCTAAAGAATAGTAAAGATTTGACGACTAATGATGCAGACACACTTCAAAAAAACACATTTTACGGCAAAGAGAAAAAATCACTTGCATATATTATCGGGATTATGAATATGATCTTTCATGGTATTGGGTCGCCAAACATAATTCATACCAATACGCTTGCAGAAAATATTACTGACATTCAAGAAAAAGACCGTTGTGATATTGTTTTAACAAATCCGCCCTTTGGCGGCAAAGAAAGAGCAGAAGTACAGCAAAACTTTCCAATTAAAACAGGAGAAACGGCATTTTTATTCTTGCAGCATTTCATCAAGATACT
>JAYEOC010000079.1:0-2872 GCA_034722635.1 Methanobacteriota archaeon | reverse complement strand
GAACCTCCACCTGTCACAATAAATCCTTCCACTACGCAACCATCCACACCGATGGTAATCGCACTCCCTGTACCATTAGCATCAACAGTTGGCATGCCGATACCCTGCAAAGTGAGTCGTTTTGTAACGTTCACATTCTCAACGTAAGTTCCGGCATAGACGACGATTGTGTGTCCGTCTTGCGTTTCGTTGTCGTCAATCGCCGCTTGAATCGTAGAGAAGCTCTTGCCGGTATCTATGTTATGAACTCCTTCTCCATCCTCAAAATAGCCTACCAACCGAATAGCAGGTATCCTGTTGTTATAAGAACGCCCGTTCGCATCCACAAACGAAGTGCAATTGATTATTCCCATTCCTCCTTCTGCTTCCAATTCATCCCTGTGATGAATCTGCGGATACGAGCCGGTCTTTATCTCGTAGTAATAAGTTTTATTTGCTGCCAATAAGAAAGACTCGTTGAAAGAGAGTTTATGCCACTCTTCGGAATATCCACCCCAGGTTGCCGTTTCATTCACACCATTTCCGTGTATCCAGACGTATTCACAGTGCCCACCTGTGCCTTCGCAGGGATACGTAAACACCTTGCTTACATTTAGCGTTTTAGCTGGTGTTATTGTACCGTTGTGCGTGCCCTCGATGCTCGGGTATGGATTAGAGCTGGGACCTGTATCGAATATTATTGTTTCTTCGTTTGCTGTCGACACATTCGCAATAGGTACCGGCTGTGCAAGCACTGATACTACTATGCACACTGCTACTGCTAACATGCCCATCAGGGTGAAAATACCTTTTTCATTCATCTTCTCTTTTTCATCCCTCCTTTTGTCATATCTGTTTTATTGCCCTCACTTACGGGTAAGGTAACATCCTGAAATTATTTTGCTGGTGTATATTGAGATGATTTTTGGTATAAATCATAATGTTCGTGGGAAATAATGTTGTGATGGTAGCAGCCTTGACACCTTTTTGATTTTTCCGAGCAACCAGATCATGAAATCTGTATTCACCACCGGAAGACTTCAACGCTTCTGTAGTTATGATCACATAATCATATTCTTCCGATGGGTCCACAATGGATGTGCCCTCCCCCACTGAAGCCGTCTCACAATCGATTTCGGGACCAAAAATATTCTTTCTTTCTAGATTTAAACATTATCTGCCTTTCTTTTGTGCCCGATTTTGAATTGTTGGTCAGCCTCGTGTGACAATGGCTGCCTTAACACCTATTTGATTTTTCCTGTTCCCCTTATTCACGAAGTGCTATTGTATGTGGCAACCGCCGCATCCTCTCCCGCATGAGCAAAGAGATGTACTCGCAGAAATCCGCGCGGTTCGGTAACCAGAAACGGTCTTAGCACCACTTCTGTTTTCTAATAAACGCAACTACATTCTCTGCGCACTCGTCCACACTCATCTTTTCGCTATCTACCACAACCTCAGGTTTATCAGGCGCTTCGTACGATACGTTAACACCCGGCACGGTTGCACCAGCGGTTTTTGCTGTTTTATATATACCCGCAGGCGCGTGTGCCGCTTTCCTAATCCTTTCTCTTTCTATGCACGTATCTAAAGAGCACTGCACATACACTTCCGCGAAATCACGTATAGTCTCACGTGCTCTTTGCCGGTATCGCATCCGGTTTGCGGTAGCATCTATTATAACGGGCTTGCCGCTATCTACCAGAAGTTTCGCCATGTACACTAACGAGGCATACACAATCTCCCGTTCCGCATCTGAATAAGACGGTTTTGGTGTGATAAATTTCCGTATCTCGTCAAGTTCGAGCCGTTTCACGTCTGTTAAGTCTTCCAATACAGTTTGTACTTTTTCCGCTATTACCGACTTACCACTGCCCGGTAAGCCAGTTATCCATATCGCCCAGGTCATTTCTTCGTATCTATCTTTAAAATAATATTGCATGGATATAATATTATATGGACATGACGCGCGAAGAACTGATAGGGCAGATAGAACGGCAAAAGCGAAATAAGAACGCGATTATTCTGGCGCATAACTATCAGCGCCCCGAGGTTCAGGATATAGCGGAATTCATAGGCGATTCCTTAGAGCTGGCAAGGAAAGCGATGACGACAACTGCCGATATTATCATCTTCTGCGGCGTGGATTTCATGGCGGAAACCGCAGCGATACTGAATCCCGCTAAAAAAATTGTCATTCCCGACCGGGGTGCGATATGCCCTATGGCACAGCAGTTACCCGCAGACTCTTTACTCGCTGCCAAACGAGAACATCCTGATGCGGAAGTAGTCCTGTACGTGAACACGCTTGCGGAAAGCAAAGCACTTGCCGACTGTATCTGTACTTCCGCGAATGCACAGAAGATAGTTAACGCTATGGACACACAGACACTACTATTTGGTCCAGACCGCAATTTGGCTTATCACGCACAACAGGCGACTACAAAGACGATTATCCCTGTTCCGGAGCACGGGCTTTGTCCTTCGCATCACCAGATAGTGATGGACGACTTATTAACTGCTAAGAGTGCGCATCCTGATGCAATAGTTATTGTTCATCCCGAGTGCATTCCTGAAGTTCAGGACAGTGCGGATTACATCGCATCAACCAGCGGCATGGTAAGGATTTGCCATGAAGAAGCGGCTGATGAGTTCCTGATTGGCACGGAAGTAGGACTACTTTACCGGCTCAAAAAAGAAGCGCCGGAAAAGAGTTTCTATCCCATCTCCAATACCGCTGTATGTCCACAGATGAAGATGCACACATTAGCGAATATAGAAACGGCATTGGAAAACGAGGCGCCGATAGTAGTAGTTCCTTCGGAAACAGCACGGAAAGCGAAGAAAGCGATAGAGCGGATGCTTGCGATTTCGTGATATAAACAAAAAACAG
>JAYEOC010000078.1:9672-11599 GCA_034722635.1 Methanobacteriota archaeon | reverse complement strand
TTTCAATCGTATGTGGAGCGATTGGAACTCCAAAGCGGTTAGAAGAAGTAGAACTCACAACAAGAAAGGCACATGAGAGTCTCTTATATATCGTTGTCGGAACATAGATGCACAATCCAATTTTATGGCTGTAACTTCAGGTGTAAAGCGTGCTTTGCACCTAATAACGGGGCATACACAGAAATAACGCCTGAACAATTGGCAGCACGGCTCAAACAATTTGATGTGGCAGAAGTGATGTTAGCCGGTGGCGAACCGACTATACACAAAAAAGAGCTTTTAACGTTTATTACGTTGTGCGACACAAGAACAATTCTCTCTACAAACGGTTTTCTTCTGGATACCGAGTTCATAAGAGGCCTGGAATACGCAAACCTGGATGAGGTTCATATAGACCTGAAAGCATATACTCACGAGTTACATGTGCGATATACAGGGCACTCGAATCAGCGCGTTCTGGCTGCGATAAAGCTACTGAACACGAGTGAATTACGTTTCGAGGTGGCCACAGTCTTCATTCCCGACTTTATAGATAACAACGAGATAGAACGAATAGCTAAGTTTCTAGCGAGCATTAATGCTAAAATCAAGTACAAAATCATACGGTACGTTCCTGTTGACCATGTATCTAGGAGACCCACGGAAGAAGAGATAAAAGGTGCGGTATCAATCGCGAAAAAAAAACTGTGTCATGTAATATCGTCTCTTGAGGTGCGTTCACATCCATTAAAGAGCATGCGTTTATATACTATATTACCATGATCAGCCACATTATAGTCTCTTCTTTGATATATGCCCTTTACTGGCTGGCACGAATTGTACCGATCATAGCCTTAGGCGTATTTGTAACGAATTTCGCCGTTAACAACGGGCTGATGCACAAATTTGACCGGTTAATAAACCCGATTTCGCGTAACGCGCATATCAGTACAATATCTGCACTAGCAGTAGTAACGTGCACGTTCAGCACGGTTGCGGGTTACTCAATGCTCGTGGACGGTCTGACCGAGAAAACTATATCAGAGCGCGAAGTAATCGCAACAACGTTAATCAGCTCGTTTGCAAGCATCCTCTCGCACTTCTTCACGTTTTTTATACCCGTGGTAATACCCCTTCTCGGGCTCACTACCGGGTCTCTTTACGTATGCCTGCTGATGCTTACCGCGCTCTTGAAGACCTGTTTCGGGATATTCCTTGCACGGCACTGGCTAAGGGACGCGGAAAACGATCCCGAGCAGCCATCCGCCAAATATGCCGATACACCAGTTGCAGATAAACGAGACGCCTTGAACAAAAGCGCTAAGAGCACCTATAAGATGCTCAAAAGGATTGTACCCACGATGTCAATCACGCTATTTCTGGTAGCCATAGCGATTGAACTGAACCTATTCGAATCTTTTTCCGCTGTTTTTGCACCGCTAACAAACCTTTTGGGTCTGGAAAGCGGAGTCGTTCTGATCTGCGCAACCGATATTGTGAACACAACTTCCGGGTTAATCCTCGCGGGTAGCATGCTGAGCGAGGGTTTAATCACAACGAAAGGGGTGCTAATAGCGTTATTATTAGGAAATGTGGCATCTTTTTCGGCACGATTCACAAAGCATTCGCTGCCACTGCATGTATCGCTGTTCGGCCCAAAATTAGGCAGCAAAACCGTTGCGATAAACGCAGCAACCACGCTCGTATTAAACGTGATATTCATATTAGTGTTATTGCTGATTTAGACATGCACGAGTTTCGGCAGAAACATCCTTTTTCTTGATTGAAACCGTATGTATTTATATAGATAAAGGCATATCACTTAAGAACATGAACGTGGATATTAAGACGATAGCGCTGATAATATTATCAATAAGCATAGCAATGTTTGCAATCGCACCAATTGTTACTGCCGGAGCACCAGCAGCCACACGCACGTTATCCACGG
>JAYEOC010000078.1:3686-9572 GCA_034722635.1 Methanobacteriota archaeon | reverse complement strand
CTTAAGAACATGAACGTGGATATTAAGACGATAGCGCTGATAATATTATCAATAAGCATAGCAATGTTTGCAATCGCACCAATTGTTACTGCCGGAGCACCAGCAGCCACACGCACGTTATCCACGGTAAATCCTGCTCCGGATTCTACATTTGAGGTTATGCTGGATCTATCGGGGTTCCAAATAGGTGGTGTCGTGGAGACGATTCCTGAGGGGTTTACATTCAGCAGCACCACGCATCCTTCTAACCGAACCTACAGGTCAGGTCAAAAGGTTGTCTTCGTTGTGATAAACGAAACATCGCTAAAATATGACGTGCGTGCACCGTCAGAAGGGCGTGGAACTCTCATTGGAACGTGGTACGATGCTTTGAATGGCACAACAGGCGATATTGAGCGAACAGATGTTTCTGTGCGGATTGCGGAGACACCGACACATTCCCCCTCACAAACACAAAAACAAACACCTGCACCGTCTCCGTCCACACCGGGCTTCCAAGCAGTATTTGCACTTACGGGTTTGTTTACGGTTGCATATATGATTCTGTTCGGGAGGCGAAGGGGCAACTTCAAAGGAGGTAGTGAACGGTGAATGGCAATAGAACCCGGGTAGGGCTACTGGTACTGATGTGTCTTGCGGCTTGTTTTCTGGTGACAGTTATGTCCGCGGTAGCGCAAAACCAAACTACCGTGTCTTCCGATACGGACGCAGTAGCGAAAGAAGTGCTTGCCTCAGAACTCATGCAGTATCTCAGAGCTGAGTATTTAGACGAGGACGTGACGCATCTTTCGGTAGAAGAGCTGAAGGAATCGGTGAGTTATTATCCTCAGTATCCACGGCAGATTATGGATTCTACTAATAGAACCGTGACGATCTACAAACCGATAACAGGTATTGTCGTGCTTAATTCCGATGCTGGCGAAGCCGTGAAGATTTTGGGTGCGGGCGATAAGGTCGTAGGGATTATTGACACCGTCCAGGAGAAAACGTTTTACTTCCCGGAGATGTCAAAGCAGGCTCTTGTCGGTACATGGGAAGAAGTGGAATGGGAAGAAATTGTGGACTTGCATTCTAAGTGTGGTTACATATTAGTGATTACATACACAAAGTATGGTGCCAAGGTAGAAATAGCAGCAGAAAAGCTTGAGCCGTTTGGCATACCCGTAGCGGGTTTGAATCTTTATAATCCCGAGGACCTACCCGCAGAGCTATCGAAACTTTCTATATTGCTGGACAGCGAAGAAAACGCTTCAAAGTATCTCAAGTGGTGCGAGGACTACAAAGTCTTTATTGAAGAGGCAGTAAGTGGCAAAGAAAGACCCGCGGTATTTATAACGAAAACGAAAGCAATAGGGTTGAAAAGCGAAATCCCGACTTTTGGGCTGGGAACAACAGATAATGCCTTGTGCGAGATGACGGGCGGCAAAAACGTTGCAAACCTGACGACCAAGTATCCTAAGGTGAGCGCGGAATGGGTTTTGCGTGAGGAACCGGACATAATCATAATGAAAGTTAGCAACATTGACGGGTGGGATAGCGAAACCGAACCCGAAACTCTAATAGCGGAGCTGCTGGATGGGAAAGGTTGGAATAGCTTGAATGCCGTCAACGATAATAACGTGTATGTTGTGCCGCATAGTACATTATACGGTATGGAGCAACCTTTTGCGATGGCTGTATTTGCAAAGATGTTCCATCCGGAACTGGATATTGAGCCAACCGAGGTTTACAAAGAGTTCCTTGAGGAATTCATGAGGGTGGACTATCCGGAAGATAAGATATTCGTGTATCCTGCTTTGGCGGCTTGAATTTAAGGAAGTTACGCAATGGATAACATACATTCCGAAACGTTTTAATTGTGTAGTCACACATATCTTGTATAAACAAACTATCGGAGACAAAAAGAACCACATGGAACCCAAAGAGATGCTCCGGGATATGTACGACAAAGTGTTAACAGCCGCCGATTTAAAGGCTATATGCAAGAGCCGTGGCTTTTCCACGGAAGAAGTCGCATCCACCGCGCTCTTTGAAACGGTTTTCCTGTCAGAGACAGGGTTAAGTTCGGCGATCAGTACATTAACACAGGACGAAATAGCCTTGTTACACATATTGAAATTGAGAAACGACTCCGTGGGCGTCACATTCTTCAAGTATATCTACGCCGATCATGAAAGTGACCCGGATTCATGGCGTTATCAATCCTTTACCTCGCAGTACAAGGACATATTTAAAAAAGTACGGACTTCTCTGGTGCGTAAGGGCGTGCTACTCCTTGCTGAAGGTCACGATAGCTGGCGAACCACAAAAATGGAACGCTGGGAATTCGACTTGCCCGAGGAGTTCCATCAGTTTCTTCCGTCTCCTTTCGAGTCCGCTCGGAGATGTGATACCCGCGGGAAGGACCGAGGGACTATACTCAGGCGTAAGATCAAACAGGTTATCACCGGCACGCAGATACCAAAAGAAGCCCTGGGCTATGACCTCGAGCTCTCTAATGGTAAACTGCACATAGGCGGAGAGGAATTCCGCGTGAAATATCTAAAAAAATGGCATATAGAATCATGGACGCAATCGGCACTCCCGGAAAGAGGATACAGAGAAGAGGTCGTTTCCCCGATTCAACTGGTCACTTATGCACTGTCACAACTGAACCGGAACGAATGGATTCTACCGGACGAGATGTCAAGATTTTGGAGCATTCTGTACACCGAGGAGGATGCCCCGGACAGCCAGGCGATTTGTGAGACCGGCTGGAAATGGGGCTACCTGTCGAAACAAGAACACCAGGGTAAATCGTATTTCCGACCTGCGGAGACACTGGATGCGAGCACGGTGACACCTGAAAGTTACCAGACAGTGCAAGGAGATGGAGCAGTTGAACTGGACCTCGAGAAAGTACCGTATGAAACTCTGGAGGTGTTAGCACAGATTGCAACGATGACGGTTGTGGATTCGCGATTGCAAATTCGCCCGGACCTGATCGCGACCGGTAACGCACCTCTGAACGTTCGCAACCATCCGCAAACTCAGTGGCTGAAACATAATTCCGCGTTATTTCGTGCCGTCCTGGAAAAGGTGGACGAAAACAGAGGTAAGATTATTATCCACGATAACCTGATGGTTGCGCGTGTAAGCGATGTCGCCCTGAGGGTAAAGCTACAGCAGTCGTTTCACGACCACCGAAAGGTTATACCGCTAGCAAAAGAGTTTATCGCATTTCCTTGCGAGGCATTCCCAGAAATCCAGAGTTTTGTGGAACGGTCGGGGTATGTGATAAAGACAGTGAATGACGTGAATACCGAGGAGGCATGAGTGATATGGACCTGAAGCCGGTTACAAACATAAATGACTTTAATATCGTCTCAAACCGACATGAACTTCGCAGAGACATCCATACCTTTGTTAACTACACCCGAGAAAGGGAAGTGAAACGGACACATCGGAGCAACGACCTGCCGAAAGCGGATATTAAGCGGTTGGCGAAATTGATGGGCGACCCGGAAACACAGAAGCAGGTGAAAATTACCGGTACCTCATCGTGGATAGATTACATTGACCGTCTGGCACTGCTACTGGGTTTTGTCCGTTATGACACAGAAGGAGAATATATGGGCTATACCAGTACAGAACCGTCTTATCCAGACAATTACATAATGTTCCAGGAACAGGCCTACGACAAGTTTTTGCGGTCGTCTCTGATTGAGCAGGAAGAATACATATTAAATGCACTAATCAAAAGGTACGACAACTCGGACAATGAGTTCTTCTCCAATACATGCCCTTTCAGTGTTCTCGACGGTTTCGAGAGGTTCGGATGTGCGACAGGCGTGGTCCCTACGATACGATTCGACAAAGTAAGACGGCATCTTCTTGAACTGCTTAAAGGATGCAATAGCGGTGTCTGGTACAGTACCGCATCTTTCTGCCAATACTTGAAGAAAGAACATCCGTATTTTATCATACCGCAAAATATAGAAGTCCGAGAGCGATGGTGGGCTAAAGGAAGATATGGTAATTTCCGAGAGGGTAAAAAACGGTGGGGGCCAAGCGAGGAAATACCTGAAAATGCACCGGACGCATTTGAACGAGTGGAGGGCCGTTATGTAGAGCGATTCCTGGAGAATATCCCGCTCACAATGCGTTATGTGGACTTAGCTTATGATAAGGAAAAGGATCAGAAGATATACCCGCCAATAAACAATATTAAAGCGTTCCGGGTAACAGAGCGGTTCCTGCGTGTGATGAAACGGGAAGTCCGAAAGCCACGTGTTACGGTACTGCCGACATTTGAGATACATGTGGATTCTGAACTCTATCCTATCAGTGTGATGACCCAACTTACGCGGTTCGCCGATGTGCTTGCCGATGATGTTGCGATCGTGCTGAAATTGAAGAAGAATAAGGTCGCTGCGCAATTAGCAGAGCACGAGGAACTGAATGTGACCGCACTACTCGAAGCACTCGCGGATAACGCACTGCCACCGAATATCGTGACAGATCTCGAGGAATGGACGGCACACGCGGAAACATTCACGTTATTCGAGGGGTTCGGACTCCTGGAATGCACAGAGACACTAAAACTTCAGGCCGAGTTTGTTGTGGCCGATATATCGCCGGAACTTAAAATAGTACGGTCTCAGGATAAGCTGTATTCGCAATTAGAACGCTCGGAACTGGTGCCAATACTGGTAAAGCATCCCGGCACTTCGTTTCGGCAGCCACCAAAAGACGTTCGAAGCGTTTTTTTGAAGAAAGCACCGGTCACCAAGCGCAAAAAGAAGGCAGTTAATATAAAGCGGAATTATTCGGTCACGCTCTACTTCCCGTCTAAGACGCTTCTGAAGACTTTTTCAAAAGAACTCAAGAACGCGAAGTTCCCTTTTCGTGTGAATGAACTTACAAACGCTATTACATTCTCGGAGAGCCAGGAACCGCAGTTAAAAGTGCACCTTAAAGCACTGGCAAAAGAATACGAGATTAGTATTGAAGATATGGACGTAAAGACATCTTTATAGTGGCGGGAGTTTTGTTATAAACTTATAGGTGCCGTTTTATAATCCGAAACCCCAACGAAAAGATACAGGGCTTTATTTATAATGAACCAACTTAAGATTTGACCTGGGGGTCATTTTTCCCATGATTTTTGTTTTGTGCTTTTAAAAAACGGAGACTTTATATTCATTATTTTCGATAGGAACAGTAGCAGAAAAGCTTTTATAGTCCTAGGACATACCCGTAATAATAATATAGTTTAAGTCATTGCCGGTCGTGCTTAAGTATAAGCCTTGTTAAGTACGGGGTATAGTGACTAACGTTAGATCCGTTAGGTGTAAATTCTGGTTGTATCGGGTGCATAAAAAGGACTTTTATATGTGCATTGCAAACCTTAACATATCCAAGGAATATATATAATAAAAGATGAGGGAAGCTCCATGAATACCAAAGAAAACAGCCCGTTTACACCCGGTAGTCCTGTGCCGGTTGAACTTTTTATAGGGCGGGTAGGACAGATTACCGAAATTAGTCGTTACGTTGAGCAAGCTTCGTCAGGTAAACAAGAAAACGTTTTCTTAACAGGGGATAGAGGCATAGGAAAGAGTTCACTTGCTGCTTTTCTCCGTCATTTCGTTGCTACAAAGCAGAATATTCTCGGCATTCATGTCTTTTTAGGTGGAGTATCTACTCTGGAAGAGATGGTACATCATATTCTTGATCAGTTGTTAAAAGAGACAAAAGAGGAAGCGTGGTTTACGCATATTTCCCAATTTTTTGGGAAGTACATCAAGGAAGTGGGTCTCTTTGGTATCTCCGTTAGTTTCAATCCACCCGAACAAGATTTAAAGGATTTAGTGAGAAATTTCCCTGAGGTTCTCAACAATTTAT
>JAYEOC010000078.1:0-3586 GCA_034722635.1 Methanobacteriota archaeon | reverse complement strand
ATTTCCCAATTTTTTGGGAAGTACATCAAGGAAGTGGGTCTCTTTGGTATCTCCGTTAGTTTCAATCCACCCGAACAAGATTTAAAGGATTTAGTGAGAAATTTCCCTGAGGTTCTCAACAATTTATTGAAAAAGATAAAAGGGGAAAAGAGGGGTTTATTCATCGCATTAGATGACATTAATGGATTGGCTGAGGAAGAGGATTTTGCAAATTGGTATAAAAGTTTTGCGGATGAAGTGGCAACGCATTATACGGATTTTCCTGTTTTTATCATGCTGACAGGGCTACAAGAAAAACGAGATAAACTATCTACACTTCAGCCATCTCTTATGCGAATATTCAGGGTGGTAGATATAGAAAAACTTTCTGATGAAGAAGTAGAGAGTTTTTTATCTACAACTTTTGAGAAGGTGGGCATAAATGTGAAACCAGACGCTCTGGAGATGATGGTGCGCTTTTCCAGTGGACTACCCCTTTTAATGCACGAGATAGGTGACGCCACTTTTTGGGCCGATAAGGACGGAGTGATAGAAGAACATGATGCCGTTGAAGGGATATCGAACGCAGCAGAAGCAGTAGGGAATAAGTATCTTGACTCTAAGGTTTACAGAGGCATTCGAAGCGAGCGGTATAGGTCAATTCTGAGGAAACTTGGTGAGACCGGCCCTATATCTCAAAATTTTAAGAAGAAAGAAGTGGAAGCGAAACTTACTGAATCAGAAAAGAAGGTATTTGACAATTTTCTGATAAAAATGAGAAACTTTGGTATAATAGAAAGCGATCTGGAAAGTGGTAGAGGATCGTACAGATTCGTAAATGCGATATATCCTATTTATATTTGGATGGAAAGTGAGAGATTTAAGGAACGGCAAAAAAGGTTTTAAATTAAATATGAGGCAACATAGCGAGATAGCACAAGGAGGATGCCCCCGAAGTTATTCCGAGGGTGAAGAGGTCGGGGCTTTTATCCTTTAAAACTACATTAATTGTACCCATTCTTTTTTTTAGAAAGCTTACAGA
This sequence comes from Methanobacteriota archaeon, assembly GCA_034722635.1. Lineage (GTDB taxonomy): Archaea > Halobacteriota > Syntropharchaeia > Alkanophagales > Methanospirareceae > QENJ01. The sequence goes on along the minus strand of JAYEOC010000078.1, from coordinate 2,565 downwards.
GGCTATATCCGGTTCCATGAACGAACCATCCACCCTCTTTCTTATACCATGACACAGCACCACCACTAATAACCTCAACTCCTTTTTTGGTAGCATAAACGCAATAAACAAATGATTTTATTATAATGCAAGACATATTATATACGGGCAGGTATGAAAAATGAAAGTAGCAGCAGTAACTTGGGGTAGTGATCTGGTTTTACTCACCAAAGCCTGTAACGAGCTTGGAATAGAGTTAAACGCATGGTCAACACATGACGTAGAAGATGCGCAGAAACGCGAAGAGTGCATAAGTTCTTTTGCGCAGGCAGACATCATCCTCTTACATCCATCAAATGAGGCGCACTGGAATAAGATAACCGAAAGCCTGAATAAGAATGTGCCAGCGATCTATTTAGGGCATGATTCCGCCTTATGCCGGCTTTCAAACGTTTCTCCGAAGGTTGCTGCAACTGTCAATGCCTACTATATTTACGGTGAGGCAGAAAACACAGTGAATATGTTAAAATACCTGGGAAAAGAGGTTCTGGGTAGGGATTGCAAATATGAAGATCCAAAAGAGACGCTGTGGCAGGGCATATATCATCCGGATGCCGAAACTGCTTTCGAGTGCATAGGGGACTATTTCGCATGGTATAAACCTAACCACAGACACAAAGTCGGTATTCTATTCTTTCGCTCGTATTGGACGAACAGAGACCTTGGAGTCATGGATGCGTTAATACGTGAATTGGAAACAGAATTTGATGTAATTCCAGCATTCTGTTATGGTGCAGGCGATAAAGATTTAGGTGCTAAGTCGAGCAGTGCCGTCATTGACGCTTTCTTCATGGGCAGGGTTGACGCTTTCATAAACCTGCAATCGGTATTTAATTCAGGAAGCGGAGGAGAAGACAGTTCGGTCAATACACTGAAAAGGCTCGATGTGCCTGTGTTCCACCCGTTGACGACATACTACAATACCGAAGCTGAATGGCGTGCGGATAGCCATGGAATAAGCAGCCAGGAAGTCGGCTGGAGTGTTGCAATGCCCGAATTAGAGGGCGTGATCGAACCGATAATTATTGGAACATCAAGAAGAGACAGCGAATCCGAGCGACATACGCTGATAGAAGAGCGCGTGAAAAAGGTTGCGAATCGGGTGAAGAACTGGATCATGCTAGGAAACAAACCGAAATCCGAGCGCAGGGTTGCATTCATACTCCATAACAATCCCTGTACCAGCGTGGAAGGTTCAGTCGGAGGCGGTTCTCATCTTGACACCCTGGAAAGCGTTGCCCGGATTTTGAAACGCATGAAAGAAGCGGGCTATTCGGTCGAAGAACCCGAAAGCGGAAAAGCACTTATTGAGAACATTATGGACCATAAAGCAATTTCTGAGTTCAGATGGACAACCGTGGATGAAATAGTGACTAAGGGCGGTGCGCTTGCGTTGATAAGCACGGCAGATTACGAGAAATGGTTTGATACACTCGCACACGCAGTGAAACAACGAACGTGTGAAGCATGGGGCAATCCACCGGGTGAAGCGAAGGATGGAGTTCCTGCTGCTATGGTTTACAACGGTAAAATCGTGGTAACTGGCGTTCAATACGGGAATGCAGTCGTGTGCGTGCAGCCGAAACGAGGCTGTGCGGGTTCAAGGTGTGACGGCCAGGTCTGTAAGATTTTACACGATCCAGAAGTGCCACCGCCGCATCAATATCTCGCAACTTACCGGTACCTGGAATACTCTTTTGGTGCTGATGTAATCATACATGTCGGTACACATGGCAACCTGGAATTTTTACCCGGTAAATCCGTGGCATTATCCGAAAGCTGCTATCCCGACATAGCGATAGGAAATCTGCCACATCTATACATATATAACTCGGACAATCCGCCAGAAGGGGCAATAGCAAAACGAAGAAGCTATGCGACTCTGATAGACCACATGCAGACAGTTATGACCGAAAGTGGCGTATATGGCGATTTGAAGGAGCTTGAAGATCAGATAGCCGAATATAACAAGATTAAACGGTCGGATAAGGCAAGAGCGCATGCTTTAGAGCACATAATTACGGACTTGATACGGAAAACGAATCTATCCGAGGAGATAAGGCTGGATACTAAGTTAGAGGCGGGCGATTCATTTGAAACGGTGATAGAACTAGCACATGAGGCTATCACGCGCATCTACAATACACAGATCCCTGATGGTATGCACATCTTCGGTGAAGTGCCGAACGGAGAGAAGAAGGTTGAGTTCATCAACTCGATGCTGAGGCATGACTCAGAACTGCGGAAATTGATCTTTTCGCTTATGGGACTTGATATTGCGCCTTCTGATGCAGAAAGTGCGTTATTAGCCGAGGTGGATAGTATAGCAAAGGCTTTTATTTATGCTTTTTTGACTGGAGAGGAGCCGTTGGAAGCAGCGAAACGGATATTAAGCAGCCGGTTTGATAGGGACGAGACGGAAAAGCTGTATCTAATTTGGGAGAAGGTAATGGATATTTCGGCACTGATAGAAGCATCGGACGAGCTGGGTAGTCTGTTGCATGGATTCGATGCGGGCTATATCGA
>JAYEOC010000077.1:0-11609 GCA_034722635.1 Methanobacteriota archaeon | reverse complement strand
ACATGACTGTCTTCATACTATCATAATGCCTATATTTTTTTAAGTGTTCCAGAGTGTGACCAGCAACACATAACACTATTGCCTTTTTTAGCTTCTTCATTTTTCGATCGCCATATGCAAATCCATAGGTCCATACTCGATCAAACCATCCAACTAATTTTGCTGGTGCTTCTGTCCAAAAAACAGGGTAAATAAAGACGATTACATCACTTCTATTTATTTTCTCTTGTTCATTTGTTACATCTTCATTCAAGGGCAATTTTTCATTATAATTGGCTTCTCGAAAATATTCTGATTCACTTATATCTGTTTTGAAATTCATTTTATACAGGTCCGATATCTCATATATATGATTACCTGTTTTTAATCCTTTTATAAATTCATCTCTAACATGCCTTGTAAATGAATTTTCACTTGGATGTGCATAGATTATTAAAACATGCATTGATATTTACCTCCTTTTTGTGAATTTTTTTTAGACGTGCGATTTCATATAACGTATTGGGATATACGAAGTTTTGCGGAGTGAAACGGAGCAAAATTTGGGTGAGGGGCGAGCCGAGCCCCGAACCGTATATCCCTTGTTATATGACCCGAACGGAACGAAGTGGAGTGAGAGCGCAGCGGGGTGCGTAGCGAAGCGGAGCAAGTTGAGAATGAGCCCTTACATTAGAATTCAATTTGTTCGATTTTTTTGAGTTTGATATAATTTTCTATTCTTTTGTTTCTTGACCTAATAAAATTTATTACTCCTTTTTCATATAATAGATATTCGTTAGTGTTGGAAAAAGTTGGACGAATTTTGAAGTTATCAAATGGTAAATAAAATTTAATTTTCTTATTCTCATCAATCAAATCTTCCAATAAAAAGAAATGGATATAGCCTATAAAATTATCAAACAAATCAAAGAAGTTTTTATATCTCAATAAAGTGTCATAAAGCGGACTTTTTTGTCCTAAATAAAAGAGACGAATACATTCTAACGTTAAGTCGAATCTATCATCAATTAAGCTATTTACTCCACGTGCCTGATTGATTGTATGGTTGCCGTCAATTCTATTATTTGGAAAAACAATATAAGCTCCAATAGTAGAACCTACATTAAAAATTTCATTTACTTCGTTTGGGATTTGTTTTGTAAGCCAATGCTTACGCTTATGATTTTTATACGAGTGTGTTATAGCATCGCTACCTAAAAAGAATTCTCCCAATTCTGACTTATGATATAAATAAACACCCTTTTTATTATCACATAAATCAAAAGTTTTACCATCCGGCAAAGGTTTACTCCATAATCTCTTATGGTATTTTCGGAGTGTTGGACTGGTGCTATCCGGGTCCCCCCTTCTTGCATCGGAGTAAAAATTAAATTTTGTGTTAATTATCATTTGTTGCATCCCTTTTGAAAAAATTTTAACCATGTTGCATTAAATAAATCGATTAAATTAATAAATGTATTGACTCAAGAAAGCGATTAAGGGCTCATTCTCAATTTCATATAACTTCGGTATATCTGCAGTACTGCATATATCACTCCGATTGGGCATTATATCTGCAATGCGTATATCCTTCCATTTTGGTGTTATATCCGCAATATTGCGCATATACATCCCTCTGGATGAGCCTTCTATCTCATCGATTTTCTTTCCTCTCATCCTTTTGCACCTCATCTATTCTCTTTCTCAAACAACCAGTCCAGGGGACTTTTTATCCTCCCTATATCCTTATTGCTCACGAGCGTATATATTTCTGTCGTCTTCGAACCGATGAAAGTATCCATGCAAAAACTTCCACATCATCTCAATTTGGTTAAAGCAAACACCAGTGTTTGGCCTTACCCCTTTATTCTCGCCACCGTGGCAATTTCGGCATCATTTCAGCCACCAGTTTTTCGGCTTCCGCTCTTGTCTTACCCATAAACTGCATCGCGGCGTTTATACTGCCTTCCCGCACCTGCTCTTTACTTCCCAACTTACCGCTTTGCTGGTCCTGGCAATGGATGCAATACCGCTCGTCAAATTTAGATGTCGTCTTTTCATCAACCGGCATCCCGCAACTTTCACATTGGTTCATTTTCGCATCTTCATCGCATTCCCAGAGTCCAAAGGTGTTATTCTCCGTGTCAATGCAAACAGCAGCATATCCGATACCGGGCACAGCCGTCTTGGGAACCACCACCTTACCACCGAGTTTTTCAACTTTGGCGATATACACATCCACTGACGGAACATCAACATAGTTGACAATTGCCTCTTGTGGTTATTCTCTTTTTGCCAGCCCGCCACCAAGACCTTCCTCACCGTTTTCCGCGGTAGTGGTAATCGCATAGTAATCTATTGGTCCCGGGAATTTTTCGATTCCCCAATCAAATAATTCGGCGTAGAACTTTTTTGCTCGCTCAATATCATCTGCCGGCACTATAAAATGGATTATTGTTGGCATTTTTATTGTTCAGCACGAATATCTCGCGCATCATCTCCCATTTCTCTTCTTCCGATAAAGTTGGTATTTCCATCTTTCTTTCGCCTCATTTCAAATCCATGTCAATCAACCATTAAATATATTTGCACGATATTTCTTACTTAATCTTATTATACCAATACCGCTTCCCGTCAAGGAACTTCTCAACCCCCTGTTTCTTAATCTTCCTTAAGTTATTCAGATGCGCATCCCCGTGGCCGGGCTTCAAGAAGTCCAGCTTTTCGCAGGTCTCAAATTCGTTGCAGTCCCAACAACCTTCGATACCTTTCTTCTGGCAGCATTTTCGTATCTTACAGAACGGCGGACCGCCACCATCCTGACATACTTTATTGCACCGTAATTTTACTAAAGCACCCAACACCTCATAGCACTGCCCGTAGTTTTCAAATACTTTGAAGAATGAAATATCGGACAAAGATTCCGCGGTCTTATCGAACTTTGCCTGTCGCAATTCTTTTCTGAGGTCTCTTGCTAAATCCGCAACCTTGCCCTTGTGGGCAAAACAATCGCCGCAGTAAAGTCCGCAATATGCAATTAGGTTTCTATCTGCGTCTTTATCGCTCATCTCTTCACCACAATATTGATTTGTTTTCGGAGATTAAATATGTTGTGTAACGTTTCGTGTTCTACATTTCAAACGTTAACTTAAACCAACCTTTTTATCGCGCCATCCATAATAGAACTGCGTGACACAATCCCTACAAGCGTATCGCCCACCATCACGAGTAATCTACCGATTCCCTCCTCTGTCATCTTCTCCATCGCTACAATAACACCATCACCAGGACTGACGCAGACTAACCGCGTACTCATCCGTTCTTTAACATGGATACTACCCCAGTCGTCTCTTTTTACACGAAACAAATCTTTGTACGAAATAACTCCTGTTACTTTATTCTCTTTATTAACCACAGGATAGCCCACATGGTGGTATTCGCCAATCAAAGAATATAACTGTTCCAGACTCGCATCTTCGTTAATCGTGACGACCACTGGTTCCATAATATCACCTACCGTCATATCCCGGAGCTGAGCGTTTAGCAGTCTTCTGATTTTTCTATTTAGTTCCATTTTTCCTCTCCCTTTTTATAACCACAAGATTACACAGATTTTCACCAAACCTTTTTCTTTTTGAAAAAAGGAAGAAACTTTTAGCTTTACCAAAGAAACTCTTTTTTGATACAACTTTTTCCTAAAAAGTTTTAGTGATAATCTCGTGAAATCGCGTGGTTTTTTTCATTTTCTCCTCTCAAGCAGCACCAAAACCGCAGGCACCACCGTAAGTGCCGCAACCATACAAAACACCACTCCCGTTGCCATCATTGTACCCATATCCGCCATCATCGGCAGTTGACCGAGTGCAAGGCATTTGAAGCCTACCACCGCCGCTATTGTCGTTATCGTCATTGGATAGAACACGTTGTTAATCGTAGTCACCATTGCTGCCTCGCGGTTTCTGTGGGGATCGTTTGGATCGAACGTGCCTGAAGTTTGTTGCAACTCGTATCTAAACCGTTTCGTTACCTGAATACCAAAATCTATCCCGATACCCATTATCATCGCCATCACACCAGATGTAGCAGGTGTTATCTCGAACCCCGTCAAAACAAGCGCGCCCATCGCCCAAATAAGACCAAAAACTATTGTTAACAACGGAATCAATCCGTATTTAAACGAGGAAAAAAGGATTATGAGGATAAGTATGATCAGTGCAAAACTGACCTTAGAAGTCATACCCATCGTTTCCTGTGACAGCTCTTGCATCGTTACTTCTATTACCGGCCCTCCACTAATTTCCACCGACATACCCTGTGGTTTCTCTATTAATATTACTTCTCTTAGTTCTTCCACCACCTCGTTCGCATCTACATCGTCCAATAAGTTCAATCTCACTACGCTCATCGAGTAGTCATCACTGATGTAATTACTTATCCGTCGCTCTACCATCTCGTTCTGTTCCAGCAGCGATTCCACACTGCGTAACGAGCTAGGTATTCTACCGTCATTCGCTTCTTTTATCACATCGGCAGCACTTTCCCCACTCACCACGCCATAAACAAGCTTGGATCGTTCCGAAAGCAAATCAACGTACCTTAACGCCTCCGGGTCTCTAACGTCCCGTATCTCATTGGATTTCGCATATCTTGGCTCGGATTTCACTGCGATTGTTGTCCTATCGAAACTGCCCACAAACTGATCTGCTATTAGCTCAAATGTATTTATCACTTCTATACCCTCCGGCAGCCATGCCTTCTGCGAGGTCCCTGCCGTTTCCATCAATGTAGATTGATAGCCCATGAATATGGAGAATACTAAGACAATAACCAGAACAATAAGGGCACGATGCGCCACGAACTTCGCGTACTTCTCCAAAGGTCCTTTTCCCCATGTACTTAGTTTATCACGCATTTTTTAGTCTGATCCCACCCATTTTTGTAACACTTTGGCTAATACCTTTGCTTCTATGCGCTCTTCAAAAACGATAAAACACGGATTTACTATGGCAGCAGCGATCCAGCAGTAGATTATACCCAGAGCCAGTGTCTGCCCCAGATGCTGAATCATTGGCATCGCAGCAAGCGTCAAAGCGAAGAACGCAGCAGTTGTCGTTGCCGCGGAGCCAAACGTTGAGGAACCTATATTAGTTATAGCAATTTTTAACGATTCTGCAGAGGTATGCCTCTCACGTTCTTCATAATACCGCGAGACCATGAATATCCCGTACTCGACACCAAGACCGATGATAACCGAACCGATCATAACCGTGCTGATGGATATAGGAATTCCAAGCAATCCCATAGTCCCGAAAGTCCATGAAATACCAAGAATTAGCGGTAGGAATACGAGAAAACCCTTTGTTAACGACCGTTCCAGCAATGCCAGTAACACAAAAATGATAATCGCTGCTACCACAGTTGTGAAAACCATGTCCTCACGCATCAACCTCAATAGCTCTGTTATCAGTGATGCCTCGCCCGTTATCTTATATTCCACACCCGCGGGTTTTGTGGTTCTGTCAACATCTTTTTGTATCATATCCGTCGCGGCTTTCACCTTCTCTTCATTAAATCCTGCTAGAGGGCTGGCATAGATCAGCATAATGCTAAAGTCGTCATTAAAGAAGTTTTCTGCACCCGGAGCAGATGCCAATTTCTTCTTCACTCCTTCTAAGTCGTCCGGCACACGGTCTTGAAAATAAGGTGCGATTGACTGAACCTTTTCAATAGAAGACTCTGCTTCAAGTCGTTCGTGTAATTCAACCACGGATTCTATTACCTTCGGGTCCCTTATGTCACGAACCAGGTCATTTGCATCGGTTTCTTCTTCTAAACAAACTGCTATGACCATGAACTCTTCTCCACGGTACTTACTCGAAATCTCTTCTTCTAAAACGAATACCGGCAAATCTTCTGGCATTTCTTTCGATATGTCACCTTGAAACTGCAGGTTTGTGGCACCATAGCCTAAAAACACCGTTAGTATCAGTGACACAACGATTATCTGCTTATAATGCCGGCATTGAAACGAAGCCAATTTCGTTAAAGCCTTATCCAGGCTAATCTTTCCTTTTAGCACCATCGTATTGTTTTTCGTTTAGTAGCGGTTTTTTTTCCTGAAAAGAACAAGTGTTTTGACATTGGATTTCACAGTCCTTTTCTTCTCATTACGAATGCGAAAACAAGTGCGATTAAGGCAAATAGAACACCAAATCCCGGGACCGAAAACCCGCTCGAAGTACTACCTGACGATACCGCCAGCAGGATTTGCTCATCAAATACATATACCTTGTCATCGCCTAAGTCTCGATCCCCCGTGCATCTAATCTCTATACCCTGCGGATATTCCTTCGGTTCCGCTTTTTTTTTCACATCGAACTCCAATACTGCTTCACGTGCATCACCCACCTTCAAATTGCCCACGTAATCGCTCTTCACATCGTAGTCGAAGGGCACATCCGCCTCGTCTGTAATCCGCACACTCACGGATTCCGCATTCTCCGAACCTATATTCTTTACCTTCACGTGCAGCTTAACCGCATTATCGCCTGCGCTTAGCGTCTTAGGTACGGTATAGTGAGAAACGATTTCAAATTCTGGTTTCGGTTCCACCAGTATCTCCACCGAACGCATCTCCTCGTACTCTCCGCCACTCGTATCTTTATAGCGTATCCGCAGGGGTATTGCGTAGGTATTCGATTCTATTTCGTCAGAAACGTCAACGTGGAATGTAGCCTCTTTCGAGTCGCCGGAATTCAACCTGCCGATGTACGAGCGGTCTGTTCCGGACCACGAAGGCTTGAATTCTTCATTACAGAGCAATTTAGCTTCTACATCCTTCGCCGCCGCCTCGCCACTGTTCTCTATATCCACAGTCAACTCCACATTCTCGTCCCCGGGTTTTATGTCCGAGGGATCGGTGGTTATATCGCCAATGTTTAGCACTTCTGCTCCAATCACGTTGAAAGAAATGCCTAGTTGCTCATTTGTTTTATTAGTAATTACGTGACCCTTTGCGGGGTCAAGATATAAGTCTCGCCACGAACATGCTACGGGAAGGGAATAAATACCATTTTGCGATTCATCCTTCACGTACACGGTAATTACCACGTCCTTTGAGTGCCAAGAATTCAGCGTATTTAGCTGCGCCACCGTGGGTCCCATGACCGATATTTTATCTGTACCCTGAAACGCCAGCCTAATATCCTTTGCATCCCGCCCGCCGTTGTTCTTCACCGTTACCGTCACTTCTTTTGTGTCGCCTGGATACAACTCTGTCGGTTTTACGTCCGTTATCGTGACAGAAGCGAAACCCGCATCTGCCTGTGGTATAAACGAAAGCATAAGCGGGAAAACCATAAAAAACGCTATGCCAAAGACGCAAAGCGATTTTAATAGTACTTTATTATCCATTTCTTATCACCTCTTCCATATTGCCCTCTATTTTTATAGATATTTTCGCTACCAGCTCTTCTACGTCCTCTACCACTCCGGTCCTCATATTTATGTCGTCTATCAATTTGGAAAAGAGTAGAACTGCGAGGTTCAATTTCTTGTATTCGTTTATGAGCGCAAGAAACGTCTGTCTCACTTTCTCATCCCCGATTTTATCTAAATTATCGGATAGAAGTTCTATCATCGGCTTGATCTTATCGGTAAGAAAATGTTTCATTAGCTCACCAAAACCATCTGCTAACGAGGTATTAGCAGAATAGCGCATTTCCCGTCCATCCCTCTTTACTTCTATCATGGGTCCTAGTTCCAATCTCTTCAGACTTCGGCTGACCAAACCCCGGCTGTAGCCCGTACCTTCTTCTATCTCACGCTGCGTTACGGGGCAGGACTTAAAGAGTAAGAAGCCCCAGACTCGTCCGACTGATTCCCCTAAGTCCCATTGCTTCCCGATTTTCGCTAATGAATTCAACACTTCTTGCATCACAACTTCGCTCATCTTTTCGTTACCTTTTTTACTTTTTACTAAAATGTGAATCCGTGAGTATTTAAAGGTTTCGTGGATGCACAAAAATTAGTGGGTTTTTGTAACAAAGCAATTAAAAAGCAATAAGTATATATGTACACAAATTTTAGTAGGATAGAATCATGAAACAGATCATACTTCTGCTAGCAGCCCTTGCCCTTGTCATGGCGGTGGGGGTTGCACCAGCAAACGCAGCCGCAGATGCCAAGATCGTGATTACAAAGGTCACACCAGCCGACCTTGCGCCCGGCGACATAAAAGAAGTCACGCTCACGGTGAAGAACCAGGGCGGTCACGAGGCACGTCATATCACACTGAATTTCGATAGTACCGAAGGCATATCTCTGATCGGGGCATCCACGGTGCACATCGCTTCGCTCAGCGAGTGGGGCTCAAAGGAGGTGCCAATCACGATAAAAGCCGAGGACGAAATCACGGATGGTGCATACGCTATTCCGATCCAGGTCACCTTCGATCAACACTACTTCAACGTCAGTGGCGGGCAGCATGAAACCGAGGGCCGACCGCAAACAGAGATTAGAATGGTCTTTAATGTAGAAGGCACAACCACGCTTGAGGTTGCCGATGTCGAGACGGATCCGGCGGAACTACGAGAAGACAGCGAGAATAATAATGTGACTGTCTTAATAGAGAATTCAGGAACTGCGAAGGCGAGGTCGGTAACAGTCAAAATAGACCCCGCCAGTCCATTTACGGAGGCATATTCGGGTTCTACTTCTGACTTCACCGACGAGATTCCGGCACGTTCAAGCCACAGCTTTGTATTTGCGCTGGATATAGAAGACGGCGCGGATGAAGAGACTTATACCATTCCGCTCCTAATTGACTACATCGGCGAGGAAGACAAAAAAATCTCGCTTGAGAAGAGCATCACCTTGAAGATCGGTTCGCAAGCGGACTTTCGGGTCGGTGAGGCGGCAACATATCCTGCGGTTATTACAGGTGGTACAGAATTCAGAATTAATGTCCCGGTCAAGAATACAGGCAACAAGGGTGCGGAATCTGTAAAAGCCATATTAAAAACGAAATCATACTTCACAGGGACAAAAACAGATTATCTCGGCGATATTGAACCGAGTTTTGAAAAGATAGCTACCTTTGAGCTTGAAGCGGACCGTGACACAATCGCGGATAACTATGAGACTGATATAAAGATTATCTGGTTAGATGGAGATGAACGATTGGAGACAACCAAATCCTTTGCGTTGGTTGTGGTATCAGGAGAAGGCTCGAATACCGGAATCATACCTATTGCAGCAGTTGCAGTTATTCTGATTGTTGTTATAATAGGCGTTTTCAGCTATTTCAAGAGTAAAAAAAGCAAGGGCGGATGATTCATAAACTTCGAATCCTGAAGCGTTACTCAGAACTGCCACAGTTATTATTGATATTAAAGAGGAGAAAGCGAGGATGATCGAAGAGGCACTCAGTCACTATGCTAATGTTTCAAAGAAGCTTTATCCATTCATAATAGTTTTGGCGATCATAATTGCAGTGGTTGCGCTGCAGCAGGCGACGGAAACCGAGATCAGTACGGATTATCATGGCTTCTACTACCCGGACACCCCGGGGATGACAGAAGTTCGAATAGTCGAAAGTGAGTTCATGGGCGTTGACACAATAGACATCCTTATAGAGGCGGACCGTGTCCTCGCTCGCGATGTTTTAGAAGATGATGTACTGGACATGACAAAGGAGATAGTAGATACCGTCTCGATAGTCCCAGGAGTTTTCAGTGTTTCCAGCGTCTTAGACCTCGGAAAAACGAGAACGGAGATAATGAGCAGATCCCCCTCAGAAATCGCCAGATACGTGAACACGGAACGTCAGTACTCCCTTGTCATTGTCGCATTGGATTCTGCCGAGGTGCCGGACCGAGCCCAATTGGTACAGACATTTCAGAAGACTGTGGCAAAGGTGGATAAGGCAAAGGGTACAGAGGTAACTGTCGCAGGGATGTTGACTTTTTTTTATGCCTGGGAAGAAGCGGTAAGGTCGGGTTTTGCGGCATCTCTAATCCTTAGTGTCTTAACCATAGTGATAGTCCTTTTCTTCGTTTTCCGGAACCCAATAACCGCTGTTTTTATCATGGTTCCGATCCTGGTCGCTGTCCTGGCTGCCTTTGGAACAATGCACTTTATAAATGTGCCTTTGAACTTCCTGACGGTCATGTTCGGTGCTATAACCCTGGGCCTGGGAGTGGATTACAGCATCCATCTCGTTCAGAGATACCATGAGGAGCTGGAACTGGGGAAAGAAAACGCGCTGAACATCGCAGTCGCGAAGACAGGCAGGAACACCATTTTTACAAGCCTGACAACGATGGCTGCGTTCTCATCCTTTGCTGTGGCGGGACTGAGGATGGTTGCGGAGTACGGTTTGATGTCTTTAATCGCAATATCATTCTCTGCCATGTCCGTGCTACTATTTTTGCCGTCATTCCTTGTCCTCGAGTCTAAAATAAGAGGGAAAACTTTCGATCTATCTAAAATATCGAATGCTCTCGGGTTAAGGGGCTTTATACCCAATATGATGACAAGGCTGTCAGAAATATCAGTGAAGAAACCGATTGCCGTTATCTTCTTCTTAGGCGTGGGTCTCGTTCTGGTCTTCTACGGTATGTCACAGATAGAGAGCGTGACAGATGAGGACATGTGGCTGTCCGAGGAAACACCGGTTGTAAAAGCGAGTAATATAATAAAGGACGAGTTTGTGAAATACGGGCACACAATGATTCTTGTTCAAGCGGACGACATCAGGACACATGAAGTTCTGGGGACAATGGCAGAAATAAAGGCGGGCGTGGAGAACGTGCCGCGTGTAGTTGCGGTCTCGAGCATTGCCAGTTTGCTCAATCAGGTGCCAGACGAAAAGAACGAAATAGAACGCGAAATCGCGGCTCTGCCATTTGACCTGAGGCGGCAATACGTTACCGATGATTATACCCGGGGGCTGATGATAATAACGATTGATAGAGAAATGACTGGGAACGAGCTTGTAGTATTGTTAGAGGAGATCAAGGACGTTCTGGATTATGTGGATACGCCCGGAGACGTCGTCTTTGCCCCGGCCGGTATGGACGTAGTTGGTTCGCAGATTGAAGAGATCATGGCTAAAGACAAAGTACAGTCAACTCTGCTGAGTTTAGCGCTCGTGATAATCCTGCTCTTTCTCGCATTGAGGAGTTTTATGGGTATAATACTTGCGCTTTTACCGGTGCTTCTCGCCATTATCTTCGCAATAGGTACTATGGGGCTTCTTGGAATCCCTGAGACATTTCTGACAATTATGATAGCTACACTTTTACTCGGTTTGGGCATTGATTACGGCATTCATTTCATCACCCGGTACAAGGAGGAGCGGGAGAGAGGCGAAAAGTTAGAGGACGCACTGCAAATTACTTCTTCGACTGTGGGAGTGTCAATTGCCCTCACCACGATAACGACAATACTCGGGTTTTTATCCTTGATGACGGTGACGCTCATACCGGTGCAGGATTTTAGCAAGGTCGCCTCTATTGGCTTACTTTTCTGCACGATTTTCGTGCCTGTTATTATCTCAGTGGGGCTTTTATTCCACGAGCGGGTAATCAGACGGGCATTGTCATTCTTTTCCTGGAGGACGTGAGATG
>JAYEOC010000076.1:0-2965 GCA_034722635.1 Methanobacteriota archaeon | reverse complement strand
GTTCCTTTTATCTTCATCTTCTTTTCGGTAGTTCCTGTACTCTTATGCGCAAGAACAAAAACAAGAAACATACATAAATTTATATGTGAATTCAACACGGCTAGCCCTGCATACGACCTCCGCCAGGTACCTTATGCGCAAATTTCCTTGTGTTAACCGGTTTTGAAATATCTGTTCCTGCCAATATGTTCATGTTCCGAGTTCTTTGCTATATGTTATATCCGTTTTTGGATATGAACATAAGAGTACATATTTAATAGTGAAAAACATCTAAAAAATGCAGAGTGTAAAATGTCAGTAGAAGAACTAAAGTCATGGATAACACAGCATAAAGACGACCTATTTGCAAACGATGCGGTGGGAACCGGCTGTTTCAGCTATTTGCCGGCCGAGATCATCTGGGCGGTTACGAAACGGTGTAACCTGCGGTGCAAACACTGTTCGATCAGTGAAGTGGACCCCGAGGAACTCAATACAGAAGAGGGATTCGAGCTCATCGAGGACGCAGCAAAATTCGGCGCGGTCAAGTTCGGATTCACGGGTGGTGAGCCGCTGCTGAGAGCGGACATATATGACCTGATAGAATATGCTGCGTCTTTTGATATGCAGGTCGTGATGGCAACGAATGGCACGTTGATAACGGATGAAGTTGCGAAGCATTTGAAAAAAGCAGGCCTTGAACGTGCGGCAATGAGCATTGATGCGGTTGGCAGTGCACATGATGAGTTTCGTGGCGTGGATGGCGCGTTTAAAGCAACGCTCCGTGGGATGAAGGCATGTGAAGCGGCAGATCTTTCTGTACAGTTCTTCACCACGGTGACAAGGGATAATTACAGCGAGATACCAAAGATCATAAAATTCGCCGATGAATTGAACATATGGCGAATTTATCTCATTTATTTGATTGCCGTGGGTCGCGGTAAGCAGATTTCTGATGCTTGTTTGTCCACGGCCGAGAACATGGAGTTCTTTGACCATACGGTGTTTAAGCAAAAAGAAGTGAATACGTGGCTTAAGCCGATTTGTAATCCACAATATTGGGCATATCTGAAGGATAAGGGGCTTGTGGATCGAGAGGATGGAACTAAGTTTACCGGCTGCACGGCGGGTATCACACGCTTCCATATCTTCCCCAATGGTGATGTAACACCCTGTGCATATCTACCGGCAAAGACGGGAAATATACGCGAGACACCTTTTTCGGAGATTGTCCGTAACTCGGAGATGTTTAAGGCGTTGAGAGCGCGGAAATTGAAAGGACACTGTGCAACTTGTAAATACAAGCGGATATGTGGTGGGTGCCGGTCACGAGCGTATGCTGTTTCGGGTGATTATCTGGGTGAGGACCCGGTGTGTTCTTTGTGGGAGTCAGAGACTTAGGGCAGATGAAATATTCAGAAGCGAGACAAGGACGGACGTTTGTCATACGGCTCGAAGACGGCGATGTTATTCACGAGAAGCTGGAAGATTTTGCTCGTACGCACGCGATAGAAGCAGCCACGTTAATAGCACTTGGGGCGGCGGATGAAGACAGCAAACTGGTTGTTGGTCCCGAACAGGGTAGAACTAAGTCTATTACACCGATGGTGCACAGTTTAGATAATGTTCATGAAATAGCAGGTGTCGGGACTATATTCCCGGATAAGGACCATAACCCGACGTTGCACATGCACATTGCTTGTGGCAGAGACGAGCGTACTTTAACGGGCTGTGTTCGCAGAGGTGTGAAGGTATGGCATATCATAGAGGTGGTCCTTACGGAATTGGTGGGTTCGAGTGCGTCTCGTATTCTTGATGCACAGTTGGGGTTTGAGCTGCTGGAGCCGTAAGATACTGTTTTGTTAAAGTAATAGTGCGGGTTCTGGACCGGAAGTCGGTGTTGTGTTACGTTAGGGTAGTTTACTATTTGCAGATAGTATGAAACGGAAACAATAGTGCGGCAGCCACGTCACTGATGCAGATTCCCGTCCTCATTCAATACCCTCAGCAGCTCCACGACCGAGAATGCAGCGCGAGTTATACCCATGCTCCGACTATCAGTATCCGTGCCGGCAAGATACAGGTTCTTGATTGGTGTGCGACACTCAGCGATTTTACCGTCAATCGTAACTGCCGCTTTTTCCGGTATCGTAATCTGTTCATGCTTCAGTTCCACGTGCTTTTCGATCTTCGGGATCGCACGGTAGATAGTTTCGTATGCCTTCTTCGTCTCGGATTGTTCGGTTTTGTTCTCATCAATCACAAACCCAAATCCCACGAGCTGCTTATCCTTTGGCGCAAGCGATGAGTCGTAATTGGTGATTGGTATTGCCCAGTACGAATTATCCCGAAACCATACTTCCGAACCAATGTAGTTAAAAGCGTCCAGTTTCTTCTCCAGACCCAACCAGATAGTAAGGCTCTTAGCCTGAGCGATTCCAGTCATGTTTTCGGCATACGACTTCGGCAGGTCAAAAACGACAGAAGGCAGATTCTTTGCAAAACCGGTGTAGATAACCATATCGGCGTAGTAGAGTTCATCTGCCTCGACTCCTATCACCCTGCCCGCCTCGACAAGAATCCGTTTTACCTCGTTTTCGGTCTTAATTACAACCGTTTTGGGGAGCGAGTAGAGAACTGCATTGAGCACCGATTTGAGCCCTTTGCGTGGGTATCCCTGCAAATCGGCACCTTTCGTTGCGGCAAGCCTACCAACGTATGTAAGCGGGCTGTAAAGATTTTTAAGCGGGATTGAGGATACAAATGAGCTCTCCAATCTTGCCTTGAGGGGTGCATGAAGGTTGTAAGGTAATATAGATTGAAGTATGGATTCAGTCTGCGGTGGCTTTTCTATTTTCGCAACCATGGCTTCAAACTGCTCCTGCGTGACGCTGTCCTTGATGAAGTCGCTGCCTGTCAGAACCCGGTGTGCAGACGTTTCTTTCATTGACTTGCCGGACAGAAAGTACGAGATTGTGTTGACAAA
>JAYEOC010000075.1:0-3043 GCA_034722635.1 Methanobacteriota archaeon | reverse complement strand
GGTATAATTGCTATCGTGGCAGTCGCAATGACCGTGTTGTTCGCAGGCTGTATTACCAAAGAAACACCTGTGCACACTCCTACGCCGGTAACAACTGTAAGTCCAACCAGTTTACAAACCGCAGCACTAACGGCAACTTCTGCACTCATGGTCTATTCCGGCGCCGGGATGAGAAAGCCAATGGACGAGATTGGAACCGTGTTTGAGCAGAAATACGGCGTCGCTGTAAACTACAACTATGCAGGTTCTAATACGCTCTTGAGCCAGATAGAACTAACGCAAGAGGGAGATGTCTATATGCCCGGGGCAACGATGTACATCGAGACTGCGAAAGAGAAAGGGTTTATAGATTACGAGCAGAATGTGGCGTATCATGTACCTGTGATTGCAGTCCCGGAGGGTAACCCAGCGGATATAACCTGCCTGGAGGATCTTACAAAGCCTGGGGTAAAAGTCGTTCTCGGAGACCCGAAAGCGGCTGCATGTGGTAAGATTGCGAACAAAATACTAGAGAAGAACGGGATTTTTGATGCTGTGGATGCAAATGTCATTGCTTGCGCGGCAACGGTAAATGAGCTGGTAGTCTACACGTGCATGGGCACCACGGATGCGTCAATAATATGGAAAGCATCTTTAGTTGGGACTGAGAATGAAACGGATACTATAGAGATACCAAAGGAGCAGAATATCATAAAGATAATCCCAATAGGCACGCTAACGTTTTCGGAGTGCCAGGACAGGGCAAAACAGTTCGTTGATTTCGTTACTTCTGCGGAAGGAAAAGCGATTTTCGAGAAACACGGGTTTACAACATACCCAAATGAGAAGTATGAATATGGCGATGGATAAAGACATAGAGAGAAAGGATGGTAGCATGATGTTACAATATCAACAAATAGGAATAATACACACAGAATTCCGGGATAAAAAAGATGCTCCAATTCAAGGTGTATTCGCAAAAGACGCTAAGGGAAAGGTGGAGTTATATCCCGAATATGTCGCGGGGCTCAAAGATATCGAGGGTTTCTCACACATCATCCTCATTTACCATTTCCATCTCGCTGATGGCTATTCTTTAATTTCAAAGCCGTTTTTAGAAGACGAACAGCACGGAATCTTCTCACTAAGACATTTCAAAAGACCAAATCCCATTGGATTATCCGTCGTGAAATTAGAACGAGTTAACGGGAACATCCTGGAAATCAGCGAAGTTGACATCTTGGATGGGACGCCGCTACTTGATATAAAACCACTCATCCCGCGGTTTGACAACCGGTCGGATGCAAAAAGTGGGTGGCTTAGTAACCCCCATTTAGATCTGGTTAGGGGTGAATCAGGTAAGCATAGATCAGAATAGAAAGTAGAGCGAGATAAATACGATGTTAACTGAATTGAAAGTGTCGAAGATTAAGATCATTACGATATTATCCTCTTTACTACTCGCCTTTTTTATTTTAGTCCTTATTACATGCGTTGTTACGCACACCACGCTGCCGGCACTGATGATAAGCCTTGCTTCCAAGGAGATACAATTTGCAATAAAATTGAGTTTGACAACAGCCGCCATATCCACTTTTTTATGTATCGTCATTTCTATACCGGCGGCATACGCGCTTGCGCGATACGATTTCTTTGGCAAGAGTTTGATTAATACCCTGATGGATGTACCGCTGGCGTTACCACCGCTGGTCGCCGGTGTGGGCTTGTTAATACTATTTGGCACGACACCGTTTGGAAAATCGCTTGCTGAAATGGGACTTGTTTTTGTCTTCACACCACTTGGAATAATAATTGCGCAATTCTTTGTGAATGTGCCGTTCATGTTCAGGATACTGCGAGGAACGTTTCAGGGTATAAATCCGAGATATGAGCACGTAGCAGAGACGCTTGGATGCACCGAGGCACAGGCATTTTGGCGTGTAACATTGCCCATGTCGAAGAACGGCCTCATGGCCGGCTCTGTTATAACGTGGTCAAAAGGGATAGGCGAGTTTGGAGCCGCACTGATGGTGGCAGGGGCAACGAGAATGAAGACCGAGACTTTGCCCATTTCATTATACTTGAATATGTCATGTGGGGATCTCAATTTAGCCATCGCATCAGCAACCATCCTTATTGTCATATCGCTTGTAACTCTGTTCCTTTTTGAAAGGTACGGTGGTTTTGCCCGTGTATTTTGAGGACTAAGGAACGTTAAAGAAAATGATACACATAGAGAATATATCAAAGGATTTGGGTGAGTTCTTCTTACGCGATGTAACGCTCGATATAAAGGAAGGCGAGTATTTTGTTATTTTGGGCCCTACGGGTGCGGGAAAGACAATCCTGCTGGAGTCAATAGCGGGTATTTATCGCCCGGATAGTGGCAAAATTCTTCTTGACGATAGCGATATTACTAATGTCCCACCATGGGAGCGAAACATTGGCATGGTATATCAGGATTATACCCTGTTCCCGTTTTTGACGGTGGCGGAAAACATCGGCTTTGGACTGAAATCGAGAAAGATAGGAAAAGGCGAAATCAGACGTAAAGAGGATGAACTTGCAAAGTTATTGGATGTTTCTCATCTGTTGCATCGCTATCCCGCTACGCTCAGTGGCGGAGAACAGCAAAAGGTTGCAATTGCCAGAGCGATTGCCATTGAACCCCGAGTATTGCTTCTGGACGAGCCTTTATCCGCTTTAGACTCCAGGACGAGGGATTATCTAAGAGAAGAACTGAAACGAGTAAAAGAAGAATTCGGGATTACCATGGTTCATGTGACGCATGACCAGACAGAAGCGTTGGTTCTTGCGGATAGGATAGCGGTGATGATGAATGGGCGGATAATGCAGGTAGGCACGCCTCATGAGATTTTTAATAAGCCGCGGAACAATGATTTAGCCGATTTTGTCGGTGTTGAGAATATATGGGGCGGTATCGTGCGAAATAATGAGAATGGCATTGTGGCGATAGAAGTTGAGACAGGGGATACCATATTCGCAGTTTCCGAGTATCAGGATGGAGCGGTAAAAGTGTTTTTAAGACCGGAAGAGATAATTT
>JAYEOC010000074.1:0-3065 GCA_034722635.1 Methanobacteriota archaeon | reverse complement strand
ACCTGATCTGTTCAGTGTAGAGGGTGTCGCCCGTACTATGAAACAATTTCTGGACATCAAACCGGGCTTGGCAACGTATAATGTGGCTAAATCGGGAATAGAAATGGTCGTGG
Source organism: Methanobacteriota archaeon (assembly GCA_034722635.1). Lineage (GTDB taxonomy): Archaea > Halobacteriota > Syntropharchaeia > Alkanophagales > Methanospirareceae > QENJ01. The sequence continues at coordinate 2,952 of JAYEOC010000074.1, read as the reverse complement.
AGACTTCCGTGCTGCAAGTGCGACCGTATATTGTTTGCGGAGTAGTCAGGGACTTGCATTTCGATTCGAGTACAATAGAATCGTTAATGCTCTTACAAGAGCATTTACATCGCGGTATAGGCAGAAACAGGGCGAAAGTTTCGGTGGGGGTGCATGACCTGGGGAAGGTGAAACCACCGTTTCGGTATCTTGCCGTTGACCCAGGGTTCTCTTTCGTTCCGCTCGACTACGAGGAAGAGATGAGCATGGCTGAGATTTTAGAGCGGCATCCAAAAGGAGTTGCATACAAGTATATTCTCGAAGATAAGACAAATTATCCCTTGATTCTGGATTCCAGTGGTGGTGTTATCTCTTTTCCGCCTATTATCAATGCGGAGCGGACGAGGGTAACCGAATCCACAACGGATATATTTTTAGATGTTACCGGCTTGGACGACAATGTTTCAGTGGCACTTAATATAATCGCCTGTGCGCTTGCAGAGCGAGGTGGGCAGTTACAATCGGTGGTTCTTCGTTATCCTGATGCTGAAATAGAGACGCCTTCTTTAGCTCCAAAAACGATGAAAACTTCTGTGGCAGATGTCAATTCGCTTACAGGTTTAGAGTTAAGTGCAGAGGACTGCAAGAAGTGCTGCGAGCGGATGGGACTCAGTGCGAAGCTAAAACCTGATGGTCTGTTAGATGTGGTAATACCTGCTTATCGGTCTGATGTACTCCATCCATGGGACATAATCGAGGATATTGCTATCGGTTATGGCTATGACAAGATAAAGCCAGAGATTCCCGGCACGATGGTTATAGGGGAAGTGCACCCAATAGAGGATAAGAAGCGGCATGCAAGGGAAATAATGACTGGCTTAGGCTATTTTGAGGTGCTAACGTTCACGCTGACCTCAGAGCGGAAACAATTTGAGCTGATGCGACGAAAGAGACATGAAGAAGAAGAAGTAAAGGTAGCATCGCCGATAAGCACAGAGCATACAATGCTTAGAAGTACAATTATGCCGAATTTGCTCGAGATACTTGCGCTAAACCAGCATCGTGATTTACCACAGCGTATTTTTGAGGTTGGACCGGTGGTATTAAACATAAAGGAAAAGTACCGGCTTGCTGCTGTTTCAACACATGCAAATGCAAACTTCGCTGAAGTTAGATCGGTAGTGGATTCCGTGCTCAAGGAGATGTGTATGGACGAAGTGGAATTGTCGGAGTCGGAGGATGGTGCTTTTTTAGCGGGTAGAAGGGCAGATATAAAAGTGGACAGCAAGCGTATAGGCGTTTTTGGCGAACTGCATCCCGCAGTAATCCTTAATTTTGGACTTGACCATCCAGTGGTGGGGTTTGAAGTGGGGGTGTGAGAGACAATGCAAAAGGCAAAATGCAAAGTTCAACGGATTGTGATAATGAGTCTTTTAAAATCAAACTGATACTACAATTACTGTAAATCGGTGTAATCCTGTGGTTAGAAATGGCGATACAGATAAGAAATGGGACGGTTTACGACCCTGCGAATGGGATAGAAGGCGAAAAGATGGATATTTTCGTTGATGATGGCAAGATCGTAGACGAAATAAAGCCGGATGTGATAATAGATGCTACGGACAAAACGGTAATGGCAAGCGGGATAGATGTGCACAGTCATGTGGCAACTTATGGCTTGAACTTAGCGCGATTTACGTTTGGCTTCCCAACCGTGGGTGAAATAGGAGATACGTATGCCAGAATGGGGTATACGCATGTGAACGAGCCGTTAATGACCTTGAATACCGCGAGTTACGTGCATCACGAACTCAGCAGTATACCCCTGGTGGACACCTCAGCACTCCTTGTTCTAAGCTTATATGATATAGATAAAGAGATAAGAGAAGGGGATAAGGCGAGTGTGAAAAGCGCCCTGCCACTCCTTTTGGATCTCACGAAGTCCATAGGCATAAAAATATACGATATACAGGTAAGATATGCAAAGAAAGGGTTCTTTTATCGTGGTATAGACGTTACGAAATGCTTAAAATTCTTTTATGACCTACTCGAGGAGCCGAAGATTCTGTTGCGGACATATCCGGAGTTGTTGGACGAAGATACGGATCTTTTACGTGGATTCCACATGGCTCATATCGGTTCGGGCATAGATGATGACGCGCGATACGAAGCGGCGATAGAGATATTAAATAAGGGTGGCGCTGTTGATCTCGGTATTGTTAGTCCGTATCAGGATGAAGCTGTAAATATGCAGATTGGCTATAGGGCAGCAACAGAAAAGTTCGTGAGCATGGATATCGGGTTAGAGCAGCCGTTGATAATTTCTGAAGTAGACGAGAAGAGAGAAGGGAATAATAAGTCACTGAGATTTGCATTGGACGCATTAGAATATCTACCGTCTTCCAACATCTCCTTTTCTACCGATAGCCCCAGCGGGTGTTTGTTTTCTTCGTATCCTAAGCTATTCGCGTGGCTGCTGAGTCGCGGTAATAGAAAAGAGCTGATGCCAGATGTTGAGTATTCGTTATACGAACTTGCCGAGATAACGAGGACTAATCCGGCACGGCAGCTTGGGTTAGAGAATAAAGGGCATTTGGGTATTGGTGCGGATGCGGATATCGCGATATATGACATGGATGAAAATACAGGTGGAAGAGAGTTAGAGAAGCGGCTGGGTAATTGCTCGTTCCTTTTGAAAGATGGAGAAGCGATAATAAGAGAAGGGAAGTTGAATAAAGAAAGAGCGAGAAAAGAGACGTTTTATTTTGTGCCTGAAGTAAAAGAAAAGGCATACAAAAGTGAACTGATAGAGCGTATATGCAATAGGAGGTCGTTTAGGGCTGAGCATCTAAGGGTGGATGAATGTTTTTTGCATTAAAGCACGACAATTATATGATTTGAGCAATTCCTTACTAATATGTCTAAAATCATGACTGAAAATTTAATCTCCAATCAGGACCGGGATTTTGAAGT
>JAYEOC010000073.1:0-12316 GCA_034722635.1 Methanobacteriota archaeon | reverse complement strand
TCAACAAAAAAGGTCAGGAAGACAAATATCGTAGTTAAAATAAATATGCTGTTCATATTTTTCACCTCGTTATAAAATTAGTCTCTTGGTTTAATATTTTGTGCCGAAGTGAGCATCTCACCTAAAAAACTCACCATTATGCAGGTTCGCAATCACCCGCTCTTGAAATTCGGTCAGTGTTAATCCAGTGTCTTCTAAAAATGAATGAACAATTTGATCCAAAGATGTTTTTGCGTATGAATTAATTTCACGTGATGTTTTTAATACAGCATTGCTCAATTCGTCATAATCCCATTCAGAAACCTCTTTCGCATAGTCTATTATTTGAGCTACTACCGTTCGATGCTTTTCTGGATTCTTCCATAGTTTAGTCTCAACTATTGTAAGTCGCCCAACGGGACTGATATAAAGATTGTCTATTTTGCCCGATGCTGTTTCAACCTCTCGACCAATTGGTATCAAAGGGGCAAAGCTCTCATCGAACTCATTTACCGGCAACAGGTTGGGGTGCTCGAATATGAGGCGTTGAAGCCATTCTTCGTTTTTTTCATCTTTGGGCTGCGATTCTATTCTCTCAAGATGCTGCCCAGAATCACTCGCTGAAGTCAATATTATTGGTGAACTTTTCATAATTATCCCTTCCTTTTTCTGTTGTTGAGTCCTAATATCATTTCGCTTACTATTCCTGAGATATTTTTTATTTATAAACTTAGCTTCCCTTTCACTCCCCTCGAAGAACATTCCAAGCGTGTTCTCACATCTCATTTTCCTAATAAATGCATCATTCGGAGTTTCAAAGTATTCCAGATCAACTGCCTTATCAAGCATAAGATATTCCCCTGTTTCCCTATAATACTTCACAAATTGCGGTATTCATCTCCTAGAGACACTATATAAGTTGAGGTGAAGCTAAGCTGCTTGACGAAATAATTTCAGGACTCTACATCTACAGGACCTTGGTTATTCCTTGAGTCCGTTTATAAAGGATCTTCCAAAACTACGAAAAGAATATCGCAAATCTAGATCGGGTCCCCGTAATACCTATTGCTGATGAAAAACGAATGGGTATTCTGGAAGATTTTATACACGTTTTAGAACCGGCTAAATCGTCCGATGAATTGGTCGCTACTCTCCAATCCATATTAGGCGTAGAAGAGGATATGGGGACGGTTTGCTTGTGCAGAAAGAATCCAAGCCTATCTTGACGGTATGGGTTTTCACCCCTGTTTATACAAATATAGCTTTTATATCATTGCGAACAAATAAAATATCCGCAGATATAGAAATGTTGATAGAATGACAAAAATAAACCAGACCTCGAGAAGGAAGATAGAGCAACTCAGGATTTGCGCTGAGAAAGAAGTGGAAGCCGGCGATAGTTCTTTTTCCGACCTCAAGCTTGTTCACGTTGCGTTACCGGAGATAGATAAAGATGAGATAGATTTGAAGACTGAGTTTTTCGGCTGCACCCTCAACAGCCCCATAATGATTGCTTCGATGACCGGTGGGCATCCCGATACGAAACGGATAAATGAAGTGCTTGCAACAGCAGCGGAAACGCTTGGCGTTGGCATCGGTGTGGGCTCTCAGCGTGCTGCGTTGGAAGGCACCGCGCAAGAGGACTCTTTCCGTGTGGTTCGTGACGTTGCACCCAACACATTCATCTATGCGAACCTAGGTGCACCGCAATTAAGCGAATATGGTATAGACGGAGTTGAACGTGTTATTGCGATGATAGATGCCGATGCTGTTGCTATACACCTGAACTTCTTACAGGAAGCTATTCAACCCGAAGGCAACGTGGATGCGCGCGGTTGCTTAGCTTCGATACACGAGGTATGTAAAGCAATAAAGAAGCCGGTGATCGTAAAGGAGACGGGTGCGGGGATTAGTCACGGGGTCGCGAAACAGTTACACGCAGCAGGTGTATCGGCAATAGATGTAGGTGGCTTAGGCGGCACGAGTTTAGCTGCTGCCGAGATATACCGTGCGAGTGCAGAAGGCGATGAATTATGCGAGCATTTAGGTCACCTTTTTGGCTGGGATTGGGGCATCACAACAGTGGAAAGCATAGTGGAATGCCGTGTGCTGCCGCTACCGGTAATCGCGACAGGAGGCATAAGAACCGGTATTGACGTTGCAAAAAGTATGGCTATTGGCGCTGATATATGCAGTGCCGCTTTACCGTTTCTGATGCCCATAATGGATGACGAGAAAGTAAACGCAGATAAAGTGATCGCAAAGATGAACGAGCTGTGCGAGGAGTTGAAGGTTGCAATGTTCTTAACCGGCTGTAAAGCCACGCACGAATTGAAGGATGCGGAAGTGGTTGTAACAGGTGAGACTCGGGCGATAATGGAACAGAGAGGGTTTCTTGCACGTTTGAATAAGGCTAAAAGATGAACTAAAGCGTTACTGAAGAATAAAAGTGCAGTAGGTGCTAAATACGAGTATATAATTTAGAATTTACACAACAGGAACTAACTACACAAACGGGGAGGGAGTGAGGAGAATAAGCCCCCTTCTGTTTCAGCAGTATTTATCTATGCGTCTCTCAGGACTTGCACCCACGAGGTTGCTCGTTCCATCCGCAGCTATATGACCTCATCCTCACGGAATCATCGCTTTAACATAGTACGGTACCGTTTCTATACCAGTGCCAAGACTCTCGCCTTATGCCCTCGCGGCATTCGTGTTTTTATGGTGGGGGGACTTTCCTCAGCCAACCCTTTTCCGGTTATTGCTCGTAACAAGCATCCACGAATAAGAGTCTACCGGCAACTGCTCTTCCTCTCTCCCTTACAATAAGTTAAACTTTCAAAATATATAGTTCCTCGTTATGCTGGATTAATAGAAGTCAGCTAGAATAGCGGCATTTGTATAGCAGACTAAAAAAAGGAAAAAGAAAGGAAAAAAAGGAAAAAAATGTGGTGTCACTACTACCGCTATATCATCGGAATACCGCAGATTCCTTCTCTATTTGCAACCACGTTCCTTGGAACCTGATTTTCTATTCTATCCGATTTTCCGCCGATTGCCCATTTTGGCTCAACACCAGTCAGTATCGCCGTTACCCTCACTTTCCCATCGAAATCGTCATTTATCCGCGCGCCCCATATCACATTTGCGTCCTCATTTATGTCGTAAGTAAGCAACTCCACGATGTCATTTGTCTCCTTCATCGTAAGGTCTGCACCACCCGTGATATGTATAAGAGCGCCAGTTGCACCTTGATACTCCGCTTCTAACAATGGATGACTGAGTGCATCAGATACAACGGCTTCTGGTTTATTATCCGATTTCGTCGTCTCACCCACAAGCATTACCGCTACGCCGCCTTCGCCCATCACCGCTGTCAGGTCCGCAAAGTCCAGGTTTACCAGTGAAGGTTTTGTCACCGTCTCCGTTATACCCTGTATCGTGGTGGCGATTAACATGTCCATCGTCTTAAACGCTTCATTCACCGGTTGGTTACCCGCTTGCTCCAGCAACTTGTCATTCTCCAGCACAATCACTGTATCTGTTACCCTTCTCAATTCCTCTATACCTTCAAACGCTTTTTGTCTCCTTCTCCTTTCCGCTGCAAATGGGAAAGAGACCATAGCAACTACGATTGCTCCTGCTTCCCGTGCCGCTTCCGCAACAACAGGCGCAGCCCCTGTACCAGTTCCGCCACCCATACCAGCAGTCAAAAACACGAAGTTATTCCCCGCTACCAACTCATATATGTTCTCCTTATCCATTTCCGCTGCTTTTCGTCCTACGTCGGGTGAACCCCCAGCACCTAACCCACGAGTAAGCGATTTACCGACCAAAAGCTTCTTTTTGCAGGTTATCGAATCCAGGTGTAGCTTGTCCGTGTTTACCGCTATCCGGTCAACGCTTTCCAGCCCACCCAGGTGTTCCAATCGATTCATGGAATTATTCCCTGCGCCACCTACCCCCACTACCGCCAACTTTGGTATTCCAAACAGTTCGTCTTCCTGTTCTCCCACGACAATCCCTTTATGCTCGTATTCTAATACTTCTACCATTTTTTTGCCCTCGCTCTTTTTTTTACTCTTATGCCCTACTTTTCTGGTAATTATGTTCTTAAGAAGTATGAGGTATATAAAGCTTTTGGGGCTTTGACCAATAGTACATAAACTTTTGTGTTTGTGTGTTTCGTGTGGAAACATAGAGTTCGAGATGTCGAAGCGAGCTGGGGGAGAAAAGAAAAGATATTTCAAGTTCAAATTTGTATATTCGTTTGGTTATGACGTTTTTGTTATGACGTTTTTAGATGTGGGGAAGAAGAGATGAAGAGAGGGGGAGAGGAAGAGGAGAAGGAGAAAGTAATTGCGTTCCTCAAATCAAGGCTATTTCCTTGGAATTTTATTTTAGAGGACGTTGAAGAGGCGCCCATAGAACATTTTGTACCCTATGCCATGCAGATGTGCGAGGCTAAGGGGATAACGAATGGGTCTGTTAAGGACGGGGAAGCAAAAGCGATAATCGCAACTGAGCTACGAAATGCAATGAACGCATATCTGTCTGATGATGGGAATAGTGAGCTGAGGGAGATACATGGCGAATTTGCAGCGCAGTATCCTTTTGCTTTCGCTCAGTGTTTGGTGCATGCCATATTGTACAGGCTTGGGCTCGTGTTGGACGATGTGGTTAATTTAGAAGCGATTAGTGAAGTTTTGGATTTGGATATGGAAGGGCTAAAAAGGCGAGAACGCTTTACTCGCGATTTGATTTCCAAAAGTAAGACTAAAGCGGTGAGGGTATTCAGCAAAAATATACTTGATAGAACTGTTATATCATCAGAGGGCGACTCTATTGGAAACGTGGACGATATTACCTTCGATACCAAAACCGGCCGTGTGACGGGGCTAATGGTGATTGAAGGCTCAGTAAGGCGTGAACTATTCATGAATGACATTGCATTGACCGGGCATAGCAATAATATCGTACTGAAACATTCAGATTCTAAATGACAGAAGCGGTATAAAGACAATAAAAAACATTAGGAATAGAATAGTTATGATCAATCGTAAAAAAAAAATCTCTTCTGATGTCCCGCAGTTCATAGCGCCCTATTTGACGGATGCAATTGTGTGCCCGGATCTCGATACTATATCTGCCGTTCTTGGTCTAAAACGGAAGGAAGCCGAGAAGGTAGTGCTGCGGTATAAAGAGGCGTTAGAAGGGTATAAAGTACGGGATGTCTTCTGCACAAAAGAGACACGAGAATTGGCACGCGAAATTTTGGGGATGCTTTCTCACTATCCGGTGACGAAAAATGGGCGAGATATCGTCCTTACGCTTACCGCTTCGCGCGATAAAGAGGAATTGCAAAGACGGTTTCGCGATATAAAAAAGTGTGAAGATTTGAGGGCTTTAATGGGTGATGCTGTGGATAATGTGCGGGAATCGCTTGCCACCGCCGAGATAGGAAAGGTGAGTTTTGGATATTCCCCCCTTATCGCTACTCGCAGCAAAGAGATAGAGCGTGCGGTAAAGGAGACTTATGGCGATTTTGTGCGTGTGGAATTGGTTGATTCCGCAGCTAAAGCCGAGGTACTTTTGCAAAAAGATAATACCATCCTGTTAATCGGTGAAGACGCAGGCGCGGATGTACCCGAGGCACCCGGTATTATAATCAAGAGGCCTGAAGAGTTGTCAGATACGTGCGAGATTTACCCGGAGTTCGTGGTCAATTCCTTTGTAGCAAAGAAGAATGCGATAGAAGCGGTGATTACGCTTTTGAACGAATTTGAGCTGTTAAAAGAATCCTGGCTGTTCGAGGGTGTGTCAGTAAAAGAGTTAGAAGAGGTTCTGGTGCTTATATCCGGCATAGAAGCTCGAGGTGCCGGGGCACTAGAATTTGACGAGTTGATTTCCGGCTGGGAGGAAGCGATAAACAGGGAAGCGGCCAAGATAATGAAGACAGGTGGCGGTGCGGATGAATTCAGAAATTACCTGGAAGAAACTCTGGCGCGAATAGCGGATGAGCTGATGCTGACGCGCGAAGATACGAATATCTTGAGTGCGAGTGCGTATGAGACCCTGGAAGCAGGGCTACCATTTGAATTTTCACGTGATAAGATAGCGGGATTGAGACATGGGTATAATAGAGCGAAGAGCGAGAGGCGTTATTATGATTTACGAGATTTGGCAAAGCATTTAGAAGTGCATAGAGACGGTGTAAACCGAAGTATAAGTATGCTATTCTATCTCGATTTTATGCTTGCCATTTCGCAGTTTAGTCTGGACTTTAAGATGAATATCCCGGTGATAACAGAGAAAGGGATAGGCGTGACCAGGGGCAGACATTTATTTCTGGTGGATGAAGAGCGGAAGAGCGGAGATGTGGTAGTACCCGTATCGTATTCCATTGGCGAAGCGGATTTAGGTATCTTTGGCGCTACTCAGCATCCGGTAGCTATCCTCACAGGTGCGAATAGCGGAGGTAAAACCTGTTTGTTAATTACACTTGCGAGTTCGATTGTACTCACGGAACTGGGTCTGCCGGTGCCTGCGGAGCGAGCGGAAATACCGCTGCTACCTTTGTATCTATACCGCAGGAAGATGATAAGGAAGACGGGATCTTTTGAATATTCGATGAGAGCATTGAGCCGAATATTCATGCGAGAAGGCGGGAAAGTGGTGTTAATAGACGAATTGGAAGCACTCACAGAACCGGGCGCTATGGGACGTATAATGGCGTCTATATTGAATAACTTACCGAAGGATACGTTAGCCGTGGTGATAACGCATTTGATTCATGAGATACTGCCGCATATAAGTGTAGAGAAGGTTCGCGTGGACGGGATAGAATCTGAGGGGTTAGATGCGGCTGGGAACATAATCGTAGATAGACAACCGATGTTCAACCATATCGGGTCGAGTACTCCGGAGTTAGTGATAAAGAAACTTTTGGGTAAAGTTAAGAAAGAGGATTTAAAAATAGTTTATGAAGACATAATAGATGTATTGAAGAAGGAGCGAGAAATTGCATGGCTCAAATAATGGAGGAGGTGAAAGTATGAACAGGATAAATGAGGGATATTTTCCTTACTTACGTATTGGTAAAATGAACGAACTCGTGCGAGCAATTCCTTTGCCATACGCTTCGGAGGTGGACGAGTTCTCAACACAGAGCTTAGCAACAGCAATAGGCGCGAGCACAACTACTATCAATAATCTAATAGCAACACTGAAATCGCTTAATTTGGTCGTTGGTAAAAGGAGCTATAAAATTACGGGTATGGGTAAAGACTATATTACGCTATTAAAAACTCAAGAGGAAGAGGCTAAAAAGGTGTTACGAGATCAGGTGACTGAGATTGACTATTTCATGATGATTGAACAGAAGCTCCAGCAAGAGGGAAAACTGACGATATTTGAGATCGGCAACCAGATAGTCACGCAGTATAACAAAAGCTGGAAGAACCCGCTGACGTTAAAGACTTATGGGGCTGCTATTGCAAGCATCCTGGATTTTACCGGTTTGGGCCATTATAAAAAGGGACTATTAAAATCGAACCCGCTTGAAGAGGCTGAGGGCGATATTCCTATCCCTTATCTCAGTGCAGAGAAGATGTTCAAGATTCTGGAGGCACTGTTCTCCTCGAATGGTGATATTCATGCGTTATCGCTGGAACTGGGTACTAAGGAAAGACGGTTGAGTCAGGAGCTTTCATGTTGCGGTGCTTTTGGTTTTGTCCTGCATCCACACCGTGGCTTTTATGAATTGACCAAAGAAGGAAAGGCGATGGCACGATATAGTGACAAACTACGCAAAATGCAGTTCACAGAATATTTAGTGAACTCGAATTATAAAAGGGTAATAGATAAGTTACCCGAGGCTAAAATAACAGTTGCGACTGTCGGGAACGTGTTAGAATCAGTGTATGAAAAAGAATGGACCGTGGTAACGAAGAAGACATATGCAAAGAAATTTTTAAACTGGCTAAGGTTTTCCGGTCTTGTAGTAAAAGGAGATAAGGGCTATAACTTGAAAGGGCGGTAATTACAATGACCCTCGAAAGCCGTTTGAATACACTCTCGGTGGCGGTAATTGCATGCCTCGTACTGGTCTATCTATGCTCTTTCGTGAACTGGGCGTTAGGAGTAGCCGCGCTTTTTTCTAGCGTGCCGCTATATTTCCTCGTGTCGCGCTACCATACACGCTATTTCGAGACTTTTTGGCACTTAGGAGGTACCTGGAAATATGTGTTCCCGTTTGTGATTTATCTGGTCATCGGCGAACTCGTGCCCCAGTTGCTTGTGGGCTATGATGCGTACCATCTATATGTCGCATACGGACTGCGAACGGTGATTGTAGGTGGCATACTATTACGATACCGAAGCTTATATACCGAACTTGCTACACGGAAATTCGATGTGCTGGCATTACTTGTCGGTGTGCTTGTCTTTATCCTATGGGTGGGCCTGGAAGGGCACTATCCTATGTTTTCTGCGGCGTCTAATCATTACGACCCGACTATTTTCGGTTCTGGCATGCTAATAGTCCTGCTGAGCCTGCGACTCATAGGCAGCGTCCTGGTTGCTGCATTTATCGAGGAGTTGTTCAACAGGTCGTTCTTGATACGATACCTGATAGACCCGGATAAGTGGGCTGATGTGCCCATAGGAACCTACACGTTTATGTCGTTCGCAGTGGTGTCACTGTTCTTCGGCTTTGCGCATTTCCGCTGGCTGCCAGGTTTACTAACTGCTATGATTCTGAATCTGTTGCTGTACCAGAGAAAGGACATATTCGCGTGTGTTCAGGCACATGCGATGGCGAATCTACTGCTGTTTATCTATGTGATATATACCGAAAGCTGGTTCTTCTGGTAACAGACTAAAATTCAAGTACTTTCCCTGCGCCACACCAGACCGCTTTATCCGGATACATAGCCATTATCTCGCTTTTACGAGCGGTACAGTGACAGGGGCTTATCTTCTTCAGCACGTCCAATTGCCTTAAATTATCAAAACCATGAAAGCCACCTATCACGCCGTACAGATCACCGAAAACCTTTGCGGTCTCCATAATAGTGCCCAAACCAGGATGCGCACAACCCGTTAAAACCACTACGCCCTCTGTTGTATCCAGCACCAAAGACTGCTCCTTTAGCTCTGTTCCAAGCTCCCCGGTTGTGTGTACCCCAGAGATAATATCCACAGGCCCTGAAACCTCAAATACTTCTGCTGCCTTTCCCTTAATCATATCCTTCGTGCCCGCCGTGAAGGATCGGGGTATGTACACCGTAACATTCGGGTGCAGCACAGCGTCAAGTCCGCCTATATGGTCCCAGTGCTCATGAGATAGCACAATAAATTCAAGCTCTTCTTTCTCTATCCCTAACAGCCCCATATTCTGCGATAAAATGGCACCGGATGCGCCTGTATCGAATAGCAGTTTTCTATTTCCCATCTCTATCAAGCAAGAGAACCCCCAATCGCTCTTCAACCCTTCTTTCGCTTCGTTATCATACACTATTCTTAGCTTCATTCTCCTTCCTCCTCTTTTATATCAAACACGCTCTTAGTTAATTAGAACATCCCTCATTTTGGCATGTGTGTATTTACGGTAAAACCGAGACATGATAAAAGAGATGGAAATTGGTGTGAAGGATACAGTGGCAATGGTAAGGCAAATGAGGTTGATAGCGATAGCTAAATTTGTCATCCCCTTTTGCTTTGCAGGCGCAGTCATTCTTCTATTCTGGTTCGCAGGTCCTGAAGTATACACGGATTATGCTGCGGTCTTCGGTATTTATTCGTTTATGCCTATTGGTGGTGCGGTCGCGGTGATCCCTGTAGGTTTGAATTTGGGTATCCCGCCAGCATATCTCATCGCTTTTATCCTTTTTACAGACGCAGATGTCGCTCTGTTTTTAGTCTGGAACTTCAAGTACGCAAACAAGATACCAGTTTTGGGGAAGCTGGTGGTAATAACCGAGGAGAAAGGAGAGAAGGCAATAAAGAAATATAAATGGGCAATACGATTTGGATTTATAGGGCTTATGCTCTTTGTGATGTTCCCGCTTCAATGGACCGGTTCCGCGGTGGGAGCAATGGCAGGTAGGCTAATAGGAATGACGGCAGGGATGACCTGGCTTGCAGTAGTTGCTGGTTGTTTTATCAGAACTCTCATCGCAACACTTATATGTATTGGCGTGATTTCTTTTCTTTAGATAAAAAAACTATATAGTAATCCATGGGCGCAACTAAGAAAGAAGGTGGAAAACGAAAAGCTAAGTTGGATACGCACTTTTTTAAGGAATGCCGATCCCACATAATATTACCACTGGTGGTTATTGTATTGTTCCTGACACAGCCATCAATTCAGCGTAAATTTATGTTACCATCCCGGTATTATGACGGCACAGTAGTTATTAAAGCGATAGAATCAGATACCGTTCATATATTCCAGAAGGCTGTTTTTCCGTCACTCACGTATTTAATGAGTTTTTCGTATATTACAATATATGCATGTGCTATAATCCTTACCGCTATTATATTGGCATACTACCGGCAGACGATTTTATTCAAACGGTTTGCTTTGATGTTCTCGCTTAATTATTTAATTGCATTCCCGTTCTTCATGCTTTTCCATGTCTCTATTGCGGGTGCTTCGTTACAGAATGTGCAACCGCTCTTGTACGTGCAATTTCCACGTATATATTCGATTATTACCGATATTGACCCTTTAGATAACTGTTTTCCAAGTTTGCATGTGGCTATGGTGCTCAGTGCATTTTTGATTATGCGCGAGAACAATTTCAAACGTTATAAAACTTTCTTAGCCGTTGGATTCCCCATCATTGTCTTTTCCGTGTTGTATCTTGGAATACACTGGATAACCGATGTATTTGCGGGTATCGGGCTGGCTTTTTTTACCTATTATGTAGCTAAATCCATTTACAAGCAGCCGCCGGTTCCGCAGATGTGAGTTCTTGTGCTACACGATCATAAATGCGACCACCGTTGCACAGACGGTATTTCAAACTTTTTTACTATCCTACTTCTTTCTTAATTTAGTACTTATGATTGAACGTCGAACGCTGTTACTGCTAACCGCATCTCTTGGATTAAGCATCTTTACCCTGCTTTTCATCCTTTTTTTCTCGCCATACAAAATCACGTGGGAAACAATTGTTACACTAAAAAAAATCAACCCTTTTTATTTGATATTAGCAATTGTAATACATCTCGGGGCTTTTGTGATCTGGGGCTTTCGGCTGAAACTGATGAGTGATTTTATAGAACGTAAAGAAGCGGGGTTAAGCGGGAAAACGAATAAACTATCACTTTTGAACGCAGTAAAGATAATTTTAGCCAGCCTCTTTGCCGCGTGCATAACACCTTCGCAATTTGGCGGTGAACCCGCGAGAATTTACCTGCTGAAAAAAAATGGCTTTTCCGTTGGCGATGCAACCGCAATTGTTCTTGGCGAACGAGTATTGGACTTAATGGTCATCATAATCTGTGCTGCAATAAGTTTTATGCTATTTCGAGCAATATTACCGCAGCATTCAACCATATACGCCATCTTTACGGTCATCGGTGCTTGTCTCATTGCGGGTGTTGTAATCCTGGCTTACAGTCTTGCGAAACCCGAAAAGGCAAATAAGATCGTGAAGTTCTTGTTTACAAAGATAAAGCTGAAACGACTGCAAAATCTTGAAGATAAGTTCTATCACGAGTTGGAGACTTTTTTTAGTGCAATAAAGCAATTTCAGAGTGAAGGGAAAAGCATGCTTGGGCTTGCACTTATTTTTACCATCGCATTTTGGGTGGTTGCGTTTATTGTGCCTTCTATCTTACTTCTTGGTTTCGGTACCGATCCCGTTTGGATTTATTCAATTGCCGCACAATTTGTACTCCTTATAATCGTTGCAATTCCTATAACTCCGGGCAGCAGCGGCGTAGCCGAAGTTAGTATCACATATTTATATCATACACTGGTAGATGCGTCCATATTAGGCGTTTTCACTGTTGTATGGCGGTTGAGCACGTATTATGTGAATTTGATTGTAGGCGGTATTACAAGCGTAAAAATACTCAGTGAGAGGTCTTGATTTTGCTGTCCTGTGTCGTCACAAACCACTAGATTTTACGAGATTAGCACAAGATTTTTGGGTTAACAGAGAACAAGAAAAAAATCAAAATGATGGCCACAGAGGACGCAGATTAAGAATAGGGCGGTTACCCGCCCCTTCTCATCTCAGAACGGTACGTGAGACTTTCACCTCATACCGCTCAAGCATCTCATAACCCTTTCCGTATTGGGCAGCGGTTCCGAAAGTTAAAG
>JAYEOC010000072.1:0-12366 GCA_034722635.1 Methanobacteriota archaeon | reverse complement strand
GATTAACGCTGATTAACGCAGAAGAAATTAAATCCGTGTAAATCCGTGTGAATCTGCGTCCTACATAGATAGAAGTTATACTCTATATACAAGAACAATATTCCCGGGTCGGGTCACGAAAACCACTTCACCGTCTCTTCCAAGCCCGTTTCTAAACGGTAACCCGGTTCGTAGCCGAATCCTGCTTTTGCTTTGGATACATCCGCTAACGAATGCAATACATCTCCTTTCCTTGGCTCCTCCAGGATTACACCCAGATCTTTAGCCATTAGTTTCATCACGAGTTCTGCAAGTTGCTGTATGGTTACCCTGTTGCCGGACGCGATATTAAACACGCCCGTGGCATCGCTTTTCATTGCACGGATATTCGCGGTCACAACATCCTTAACAAAGGTAAAATCACGTGTCTGCTGACCGTCACCATAGATCAGCGGTGGCTCGTCTCGCAGAACACGACTCACAAACTTGGGTATAACCGCAGCGTAATCCGAGTAAGGATCCTGCTTGGGCCCATAAACGTTGAAATAACGTAACGCAACCGTTTTTAACCCGTAAACTTCAGTGAAGACGTTGCAATAGTGCTCACCCGTAAGTTTTGTCACCGCATAAGGCGACAACGGAGTTGGGGTCATATCCTCCCTCTTTGGCAGTTTCGGCGTATCGCCATATACGGAACTCGAAGACGCATAAACCACTTTCTTTACGTTTCGATCCCGTGCTGCAACCAAAACATTCAATGTGCCAGTTATATTTGCGTTATTAGAAGCAATCGGCTCATTTATACTACGGGGTACCGAAGGGATCGCCGCCTGGTGCAAGACGTAATCCACATCCTTGAAAATCGTCTGTAACAACTCTAAATCCGTGATGCTGCCTTCAACAAACTTAATTGCCAGCTCTTTGGTATTTGCCAGATTGCCCGTGGATAAATCGTCCAGAACAATGACTTCATTCGCATTATCCTTTGATAGTACTTCCGCAATATTTGAGCCTATGAATCCTGCGCCGCCTGTTATGACTATTTTCATTTAGTGTTTAATTAGTTTGCAGGTATGATAATCATTCTCACTCCACAGTCACACTCTTCGCAAGATTCCGTGGCTTATCTATCTCACAGCCCCGTGCCTTTGCGGTCCAGTAAGCAAGCAAATGAAGCGCAACTGTATTGGGGATCGGCGAGAATATTGCACTTGTTCGGGGAACCCTGATCACTCGGTCCACATATTTCTCCACCTCGTCATCGCCCGTTTCGGCAATTGCAATCACCGGTGCACCTCGTGCCTTTATCTCCTTCACGTTCGCCAACGTCTTCTCATATATGTTATCCCGGGTCAAAATGGCTATCACTGGTGTATCCTTAGTAAGCAGAGCAAAAGGGCCGTGTTTTAGCTCTCCCGCAGCATAGCCCTCGGCATGTATATACGAGATCTCTTTCAGCTTTAACGCACCTTCTAAAGCGATAGCCAGGTTCACACCGCGACCCACGAAGAATACATTCTCATATCCCGACAGGTACCGTGCTTGTTTCTGTATATTCGCGTCTTCTCCGTCTATCACAAGCTGTGCAAGCTGTGGCAGTCGCTTCAAATCCGCGATGCGTTCTTCAAGCTCACGCCCCGGCATATTCGCAAGAGAAAGCCCCAGCAGATATGACGTTATGAGCTGTACGATAAAGCTTTTTGTCGCGGCAACACCTATCTCCGGGCCTGCTCGGACGTATATCGTATCATCTGCGATTCGTGTTGCCGTGCTGCCCACGACATTTGTTATCGCTACGGTTTTGCACCCGAACCGCTTCGCTTTCTTCAATGCCATTAACGTATCCGCGGTCTCGCCCGATTGTGTGATCGCCATTACCATCATGTTATTCAGCACGAAATCCGAGTAGTTGAACTCAGACGCTAATTCAACCTGAACAGGCACTTTTGCCAGATGTTCTATTATATATTTACCGCACAGTGCGGAATAGTAGGACGTGCCACAGGCGACCATCAAAATGCTGCTGACCTCTAATTCCAGCCCTAAATTCAGACCATCTTCCGATAAGTAACCTCTTAGCGTATCTATTATCGCCTTTGGCTCTTCGTGTATCTCTTTTAACATGAAATGTTCGTAACCGCCCTTCTCCGCATCTTCTAGCGTCCAGGGGATTAATATCTCTTCTCGTTTTACCTCGGCAGCATCATTTTCTATGTATATCGAATCTTTCTTCACTACGGCTATGTCCCCTTCCTCAAGATAAATTACCCTGTTCGTCTGGTCAAGCACAGCCGGCACATCAGAGGCAATGAAATTTTCGCGGTCCCCAACGCCAATAATAAGCGGTGAATCTTTCCTCGCTACTACTAAGCCATCGAACCCGTTTACCGCTACGATTAGCGCATAGGAACCCTTTAAATGCGTCAAACATTCCCTCACCGCGTCTGTCAATGTAGCGTTTTTGATTGAACTTTTTTTTAAAGTTTGATGGATCAGATGCGGTATCACTTCTGTATCGGTATCCGATTTAAATATGCAGTTGCACAGCGGTCCTTCTTTTAGCTCCTGGAAGTTCTCGATTATACCGTTATGGACAACTGCAATCTCGCCGTCACTATCAAAATGAGGATGCGCATTCCGTCTCGAAGGAACACCATGCGTGGCCCATCTTGTGTGCCCAATACCGACGGTGCCAGAGTATTTAGACCTCGACAAGTTCCTCTTCAATTGTGCTATTGATTTCATGCTCTTATGCGCATGGATTCCCATCTCAGTGCTATCCTGCACTAAAACGCCACAAGAGTCATATCCCCTGTATTCAATACGTTGCAACGAATTAAGAATAATTTGTAGTGCTTCGCGTTCTCCCACGTACCCTACTATTCCACACATTTTTTTTATGTCTTTTAACTAGCCGAATAGAATACTTACCCGGATCACACTTTATACCACCAGGCTACCATCCGGTATCTTACCGCTCAGCTCCTTCATTGACTTTATCACAGCATGATTCCCTATTATCGTTCCGGGCTTGGCAATTATGTTGTTGCCCAACTCGCAATATTCACCGACCATCGCGCCAACGCTTACCTTGTGATGCTCACCACCGATTTCTATATCCGTCTCCTCGCTGCGTGCTATGAATCCACCTTCCGCATACGAGCCCGTATCGAATATAGAATCGTGAATGGACGAGAACGAGCCGATTCGTACCATATCCATCAACACCGAGTTTTTTATCTCTGTAAATGCACCTATATTCGTGTCGTTTCCTATGCTCGTGGAAGGAAAGATACAGCTATTGGGCCCAATATCGCAATTCTCGCCTATTATAACTGGCCCTTTCACATACGAGTTCGCCCGAATCACCGAATTCTTGCCTATTGCGACTTTACCGTCTAATATCACGCCACGTTCTATCTTTCCTTCTATCTTTGCTGGCACAGCTTTCAGTACTATATCGTTCAAGCGAATGATGTCCCAGGGATAGACGGCATCCAGCCATTCGCCGTGTGTTGTATATGCTCTAACAGGAATGCCCGCATTTACCATGCCTATTAATCCGGACGTTAGTTCGTCCCCCATGAACTCAAATATCTCGTGCCCAAATGCGTATATGCCGGTATTAACTAAATTACTTATTTCTTCTTCCGGCTTTTCTGTAATATCAGTAACCAGCCCGTTATCCAGCGTTACAACTCCATACCGGCTTACATCCTCGTGTGCTTTTATCAATACCGCATTTCCTGCCGCATTCAAAAGTCCGGAATCTGCGATGGTCGCGGCATCAATTACGTTATCACCGGACAATACGAGAAATCGGTCTGCCGTCTTACCCGCCGCTTGATTCAGTGCGTCTCCCGTCCCCAGCAAATGTTCCTGAACTACATACTCTATCTGCACACCGAAATCATTGCCATCGCCGAAATAATCCATTATCTTCTCTTTTTTGTAGCCCACGACAAAGATTAACTCTCTTATGCCGTTTCTTTCCAGCGCTTCCACGACATATTGCAGAACCGGCTTATCACCTATTCGTATCATTACCTTTGGCTTTGACGCTGTAAACGGTCTCAACCTTTCGCCTTCTCCCGCAGCGAGCACGATCGCCTGTTTAAAACACATTTCAAAATATCCTCGCATTTTTTTCTATATGCCCCGAAGCGAAAGCACCGGGACCGAGAAGCGTATCATTCCCGATTATCGAACCCGCATCTATACTTGCGTTTATCCCGGTCCTTACGCCATCGCTTATGATTGCACCGAACTTCCTTCGCCCGGTATCCAATCCTTTTGCCCTAACATGTGCGTTATCAAATCGTAAATTCGCTATATTCGTTCCCGCACCGAGATTGCACCGGCTGCCAATGACAGAATCACCGACATAGCTAAGGTGCGGAATTTTCGTATTATCCATAATAACCGAAGCTTTAATTTCAACCGCATTTCCGATATGGCAATTATCGCCAATAGTCGTGTTTGGACGTATGTAACTATTAGGGCCGATTTTACAGTTTGCGCCTATTACGACTGGACCTTCTATGTAAGTTCCGGATTTTAGTGTAGTCCCTGCCCCAATCAATACAGTGCCTTTTAGCCGGACGTTTTCTTCTAGTTCGCCCTTGTTAGCTGGTTCTATTTTATCCATTAAAGCCGTGTTTGCCGCCAGCAAATCCCACGGGTAGCTTACGTCTAACCAACGCGCGATTTTCTTACAGTAGATGCTTTGGCCTTCGTCTATCAGCAACTGTAACGAATCTGTGAGTTCAAATTCACCTCTCTTCGATTTTGCTGTCTTTGTCAGAGCGGTAAATATACTCGCGTTTAATAAGTAAACACCCGCGTTTATCAGGTTCGATGGTGGCGCACTCATCTTCTCGTGTATTCTTAGTATCTTCTCTCCTTCTGTCTCAACAACGCCGTACTCTTCTGGATTTGGTACTTCAATAACGCCCAGACTGAGTTCGCCAGTTATCACCTGTTTAATATCCTCCGCACTCACAATCGTGTCCCCGTTCAGCATGATGAATTTATCTTCTACTAACTTCTCTGTTCTCATCAGCGCGTCTGCCGTACCGAGCTGCGCTTTTTGCGTTACATACTGAATACTAACGTCCTGGTCCGCACCATTTCCAAAGTAATCACGGATGGTCTCATCGTGGTGTCCAACAACGAATACGAAATCGTTAATTCCTGCTCTTTTCACCTCTTCCAGTAAATGCTCGAGTATCGGCTTTCCCGTTATTGGGAGCATCACTTTTGGTCTTTCGTATGTAAGGGGTCGCATCCTCTTCCCCTCACCCGCCGCTAAAATCGCTGCTTTCATCTTTATAAGTAACTGTTAAGACTATCTAAGAATTTACCCATAAAAACTCACGAGTCACGCTAAAAAAACTGTTACCAGCCTCGTGCCTGCAACAACTCCGCCTCGTCCAGAGTACTTACTTCTATACCTTTCATGGGATCCCCTAAGCCTTTAGAAACCTCCGCCAGTTTCTTCGGGTTATCATAGTTGTTCACAGCTTCTACAATAGCTGCAGCCATCTTTTCGGGCTCTCCCGACTTGAACACACCGGACCCAACAAAGACTCCGTCTGCTCCGAGCCGCATCATGAGTGCCGCATCCGCAGGTGTTGCTACTCCACCGGCTGCGAAATTAACAACTGACAACCGCTGCCTTTCCGCTGTCTCCTGCACTAATTCAAACGACACTTTCAGCTCTTTTGCAACGTCTCTCAGTTCCTCTTCGCTTTTGCCCTTCAACGACCTTATCTCACCCATAATTAGTTTCATGTGCCGAACCGCTTCTTTCACGTCACCGGTACCGGCTTCGCCCTTTGTCCTTATCATTGCCGCACCTTCCTCTATACGCCGCAACGCCTCGCCTAATTCACGAGCACCACACACAAAAGGCACAGTAAACTCCCGTTTGTCCACGTGATGCGTATCCACAGGCGTTAGAACTTCTGATTCGTCCACCATGTCCACGCCCAACGCTTCCAGAATCTCAGCCTCTAAAAAATGCCCTATTCGACATTTCGCCATTACGGGTATCGTAACAGCACCAATAATACCGGAGATGACTTCGGGGTCTGCCATCCTTGCGACTCCTCCTGCTTTTCGTATATCAGCAGGAACCGCGTGCAACGCCATAACCGCAATAGCACCTGCATCCTCTGCTATTCTTGCCTGATCCGCGTTCGTAACGTCCATTATTACGCCACCTTTCTGCATCGAAGCGAACCCACGTTTCAAAAGCTCTGTACCATGCCTGAGGTCTTCCAGTTCTATTCCCTTCTCTTTTTCCATCTTCGTCTTCATCTCCAGTATTGATGATTTTAATTAAGAACGCCATAGTTAAAAAAGCAGTACCGCAGCTATTTTTAATTCTGCTATACAATTACTAATACAAGATGCTACTCGCTTTTGAACTTTCAGGCGAGCACGAAACACTGCCGAAAGCGGAAATTGCAGGATGCTTGCGTGCCTTAAAGATACCATATACGGAAGAAACGGATACCGCTGGAATTTTTGTGATTGATGCAGATATTTCCACCGCAGCTTGCAATACCATATCAACGCGATTGGGGATGACGCACGGTATGCACGAAATAATAGGTGTATGCAAGCCAGAAGAGCGGGAAATACTTAAACTCATCAGAACTACGGATATGACCGGATTTATGGGACCCGGGCAGACATTTGCGGTGCGTGTTAGGGGAAAGAAACCCACTTCTTTAGAACGCGGTTTAGAAGGCCGAGCGGGCGGCGCCCTAAAAAGAAGAGGTTACGAAGTGAACCTGACGAATCCATCTAAAACGTTTACGTTGCTGTTCACAAAACAAACGTGCCTATTCTGTTTGCTATTGCACACCCGCGCGAAAAAGCTTTTTGAGCTGCGAAGACCGCATTTAAGACCGTTCTTCTCACCCGGAGTCATAATGCCAAAGTTTGCGCGTGCTCTTGTTAACCTCAGCGGTGTAAAGGCAAAAGACGTTCTTCTTGACCCGTTTTGCGGCACTGGCGGGATATTGATAGAAGCAGGCATGATGGATGTGTCAATAATCGGTATAGATGTGCAGAAGAAGATGGTACGGGGTGCTACACAAAACCTAGCGTTTTACCACCTGAACAGTGATTTGATCGTGGGGGATGCGTCTAAAATCGCCTTACGGGATAACAGCGTGGATACCGTTGTAACCGACTTGCCTTATGGGCGGTCTTCTCTGGTATCCAGTTCATTTGCGGACTCATCGGCATTGTTCCCGGAACGGTTATATCGGAATGCTCTGGATGAGATACATCGCGTGCTTAAAAGCCGAGGAAGAATGGTAATCGTCTTTAGTTCGCAATCGCTGCAAACACTTTTTCACAGGTGCAATTTCCGTGTTCTCGAGAGGCACAAGTACAGGGTTCATAAGAGTTTAGACCGGTACATAACGGTACTTGAGAAGGAGCGCTGATTCGTTGTATATAATTGTTTAATTACTTTTGTAACGCTTCCTTTTTGAAAGAAAGGTTTATTTATATCTAACGGTAAGATAAGAAGTAAAAGAAAGGTGAAGAAAGTGAAAGTACGATTACCAAAAGGGGGAGAAGTAGAAGCAGAGGATGTTGACTTTGACACGATAAAAGAGGATTGGAATGAATATAAGCTGGAAGATGGCACGACATTGAAGTTCAAAACGATAATCAGTAGCGTCATTCGTACCGCGGAGTACGATCCTATGACAGGTGATCCCGTTTATCACATACGTTCTACGAATGTGCTGAGAGTGAAAGTGCCGAAGGAACTGAAACGGTTACCGACTGCAAAAAGGCCAGATGCTGAAGGAGTCGAAGTGGTTTGAACACCGAGGCAAAAGACTCAGCTCTTGCTTGTTGCTGCTTTTTATCGTTATTGTAATCACAACAGCGCCAGTAGTTGCCGTTGTGAGTGCCAGCGGTTACGACAGCTATGAGCTTGCGAACGACACTTATTTCAACCAGCTCGTGCTGGAAATCTACGTGGATGAAGCGGGCAAAGCACTTGTGACCGGCTACATTGAACCGGGTGGCGTTGAGAATCTCGTTTTATCAGATACTTCGGAGTATATCTACGAAACAGATATAAGCCAATTATATGCGCTTACAAACGGTTTGACACGAAAGATCGGCGATAACTGGGCTTTAAAATTCGCTACCAGTGATTATTATACCGATTATCACACTATTTTTTATCTGCCCGGTGATGTGCGTCTGGGCGAAATCAACTGCTCGTCGGATATGCGATATTTCGTGTCGGCGTCCAACGGTTCGTTTATCATAGATGTTCAGGGCTATGACGTGGAAAATCCTATGACCCTTATTGAGTACCAGCAGCCACTCATGGATAGCGCGGGTGTGCGCGAGGAGGGTACTACGGATTCTGACTTCGGATATTTAGTACTCATCATTGCGTTAGCGGTTCTGGTTCTGGTACTTGGCATTGCCGTCGTGAGGATGAAGCGAAAGGACCACTTTGAAGGTACCGCGGAGGTAAAAGGAGAAAAGGTCGAGATCACCCCCGAGATAGAGCGGGTGATGGAGACGCTAACAGATAGGGAGCGCGCAATAGTGAACGCGCTGCTCAAGCACAACGGTGAAATGACTCAGGCGGACCTAAGATACGAAACGGAGATACCTAAGTCGTCATTGACCGGAATCTTGCGTACACTCGAAAGAAGGAATATATTAGTAAAGAAAGAATGGGGCAGAACGAACATTATAGCACTATCCGAATGGTTCTTATCGAAAACTGAACGAGACTGAACGTTCTGAACGTTTTTTCGGACGGTTAGTTCGGTGTTAGCTTTTTATATCGTTCAAAGCGAGGAGAAAGTGGAGGTAAAAATATATGGAACGAAAAAGGAGATTGTTTTTGTGCATCGGTGCGGTGGCAGCATTGCTGCTGAGTATCGCGGTAACGGGTGTTGCGGTGGCACAACAGGAACAAAAAGGTAGCGAGAGAGAGAGCATAGCGAAGGCGGTATTGTCAGGAGGTGCGAGAGACGAATCGCACGGAGCAATGAAAGAACCAAATATAGTCGTTCATACAGGACATGGGTTCGCGTTGGATGAAGACGGTGGTTTTCATGTGCTCAGGATAAACGCCCTGCGGGTACGGCGCATCAACCCGTCAGACATTAGAGCACTTATAGGTGGGGACAAGAGTATTGAGGACATACGGGCAGAAGTAGAGAAAGGCAATCCTTTCTACCGGGGACATATGCGGCTTGGTGAGTACCACTACCGGCTTGATAACCTGTCAGTTACGGAGACAAACGGCGATCGCAGATTTACCGCCAATGTCGTGGGACCCTTACGGGAGATCACAGACACTAACAGAGTCGTGGGCAGTATAAGTATAACAGTTATGCGCCACGAAGGTATCTGGATAGGTGACGGCGAGCTGACAATGACCGAGGGTGGATACGAGGGTGAATACCGGGTGCTGCTCGATATGCTCCCGCCGCGACAGAGGAGATGACCACGATATTAATCCGAAGAGTAAGTGGAGTACTGGTGATAGCCGTGTTTTTGCTAAGTCTGGCATCCACGGTAACAGCGCAATCTTTAGCGCCCAGGATGCAGATAGGCTGTTTATAGCGTTTTAAAATGTGTAGATTTTTCGGATGGTTTCTTGGGGACCATCCAGCTTTTTTTTCCCGCTTTTGCAGGGTTGCGTATAACGTTTCCGTTGTAAAAAAAGTTCAACGCAGCCAGATTTGAGCAAAGGGCAGTTATGCTCTGAATTGTTTATCTTGGATCTTCACAATCATAGATTGCAATTGTAAATTCAAATCGCATCATGTATTCTCTTGCGGATCTATTATCCTGTAAACCTTAACTGTATCATCAGAATAAACGTTTTCAAACCCTTGTACGTTATCTTCTGACCACAATTATAGATTGTTTTTATGAGACATATAACTTTTATCATAGGATGACCTTAGAGATAAAAGAAGTGGATGCGTACTATGGACTCGTGAAAGTGCTGACGAGCGTGGATTTCAGTGCGGCACATGGCGAGTTTATAGGTGTCATCGGCCCGAACGGCTCGGGCAAGACGACTTTGTTACGGGCTATCAGCCGTATCTTAAGACCGAAAGCAGGCACCATTTTATTAGACGACCGGGACATATTGGAGATGAAAGACCGAGAGTTTTCACGTAATTTCGCTGTTGTACCGCAGGATACGGCTGTTAATTTCGACTTCTCTGCTCTGGACGTCGTGCTTATGGGTCGGAACCCACATCTTGGCCGGCTGGAGCTGGAAACCGATAAAGACATGTCAATAGCGAAACGGAGTATGGAGCTTACTAACTGCTGGCATCTGTCAGAAAGACCGATTACGGAATTGAGCGGTGGCGAGCGGCAGCTTGTTATAATCGCACGCGCGTTAACGCAAGAGCCCCGGGTATTACTGCTTGATGAGCCCACGTCTCATCTCGACATAAATTATCAAATCGAGATAATGGAGCTTCTGAAGCGGTTGACCACGCAGGAGGGTTTGATAGTAATAGCAGTGATCCACGACCTCAATTTAGCCGCACAATATTGCGACCGTTTAGTATTGCTGCACAAGGGCGAAATCGCGGCTGCTGGCACACAAGAAGAGGTATTGACTGCGGCTAACATAAAGAAAGCATTTGGTGCGACTGTCATAGCAAAACGACATGCGTTAACTAACCTCTGCTACGTGTCTCCGGTGCCATCGCATTTAAAAGGCAGCGCGAGTGCGGCTAAAGCCACGATTCATCTGATATGTGGCGGTGGCGAAGGCGCAGCGTTAATGCACGTGCTCACGGCGAAAGGCTACAAAGTGACTGCGGGTGTAGTGAACCTGCTGGATACCGATTATGAAGTTGCAAAGCTCTTGAACATTCCGATAGTGACCGAAGCACCGTTTTCACCGATTTCGGATGATGCGTTTCAGGCGCATTTGAATTTGATTGGCGAAACGGATGTCGTTGTGCTATGCGGTATCCCGGTTGGTTTCGGTAATTTGAGGAACCTGGAAGCAGCAGAAGCGGCGTTGGAGATGTGCAAATCCGTACTTGTGCTGGATGCTAATGGTGCAGGGGCACGAGATTTCACGGGTGGAGACGCAACAAAACGGATCAATGAGCTGAAGGCCAAAGGTGCATTGCCAGTTATGACTCAAGTAGAACTGCTTGAGATGCTTAAACTTATACAGGATCGTGTGGCTAATAGTTGTAACTGCACGTTCCAGAACATAACTTAAGACTATAAAATGCAACGAGAATATAATAGACACGGCTTTTTCTGTTTTGCGCCTCAGGACAGTGGAACCCGGGAACTAAGGTGCTTGAAGCCGGGTGAATCCGGAATAAACACCCTTTGTAGGGTCCTGGAAGTTTCGCCAAAAACGATGAGGACAAAAGAAGGCCAGCAAAAAGTTGTTCTCACCGGTGTAATTGCCGATCACACCGCGAAAGTGCCGTTTGTTGCGTGGTCGCAGGCGCGAATGGTGAAGAATAAAGTAGTACGGGTAGAGAACGCTTATGTGAAGGTGTGGAAGGGACTACCAACGCTGTATATCAGTAAAAAAACGCAATTGCAGGAGCAGGCGATAGATTTTCCGGGTTATGCCGAATTGAGAAAGCCGAAGAAGAGGACGATAGCAGAGATTGTCGGTTGCGGCGGTGCGTTTGATGTGATAGTAGAAGGCGATATTGTATCAAGTCCCGCGGAGGAACATAAAAACAGAAGCGTGTTAGACGATGGTACCGGCGCGGTATATCTGGATTCCGGCGTGAATAGCACGGATATTGCGTTTGGCACGCCGATAAAGGTCCGGGGCAATGTAGTAGCGGAATCGGAAGGCGAATATGTATTGATAGCGGAAAAGGTTAAAGTAACGGGTGGCGAGTTTGTAATACGAGAGCTGAAGAACTTTTTGGCACGGTACAATTGACGTAAGTAAATGCAAAATATAGTCAATCCGAAAAGTGTAACCACAAGATTACGCAGATTTTCACTAGATTAAAAATTGATTGCAATTTATTACAGAAATGACTATTTAAGCATGATAATATTAATGAATAATGGTGAATGCCGGATGAGAGTAACGATATTAGGCGGTGCCGGTGGTATGGGGCAATGGTTTGCCGGCTTTTTCAAAGCTAACGGTGCTGAAGTTAAAATAGTAGATAAAAGCGCCAAAACTGAAGCGATAGCAGAAGAACTAGGTGTGCAGTTCTTGAATACCGATATTTCCGGGCTGCCAGACGAATCGCAAACAGAAATGATTGTGGATACGGACGTGTTGCTTTTAGCGGTGCCCATAGACTTGACTGGTGCTGTAATCGAGCGTGTAGGGCCGAAGATGCGTGACGGGTCGTT